>NZ_JBFAMX010000395.1:0-9533 GCF_040659615.1 Nonomuraea sp. NPDC049784 | reverse complement strand
GTGCGTGGCGGGCTCGCCGGGGAAGCCGACGCCGAGCAGCTTGCGCACCGTGCTACGGCCGCCGTCGCAGCCGACGAGGTAGCGCGAGCGCAACTGCGTGCCGTCGGCCAGCTCGACGGTCACCCCGTGTTCGTCCTGGCTCAGCCCGACCAGTTCGCAGCCACGCCGGATCTCGGCGCCGAGCTCGGTGGCGTGCTCGGTCAGCAGGCGCTCTACGGTGGGCTGCGGGATGCCGAGGATGTACGGATGTGCGGTGTCCAGCTGGTCCGGCGCCGGTTTGGTGATGCCGGCGAAGAAACGGCCGCCCGGGTATTGCTTGCCGAGCGCGAGGAACTGTTCCAGCAGACCACGCTGGTCCATCACCTCGATGCTGCGCATGTGCAGGCCGAGCCCACCAGCGCGCCTGGTCGGCTCCGCGTCCTTCTCCAGCACCAGCGCGTGCACGCCGTGCAGCCGCAACTCACTGGCCAGCATCATGCCGGTCGGTCCGCCACCGGCAACGATCACGTCAATCATGAACCCCCCATTCAACAAGGTTGCATTTCGGCCGGCTCCTCCGCGCAGTCCGGCGGCGCGCACACCCCTACCTCCGCGCCGAGCGCCCGCAAACCGCACCGCGCGTCCCACCGGCGGTTCGTACTTCGCGAATCCCTGATTCCCGCAGGTTCTGGCTTCGGTCGGAGATTCTGCAGCACGACCCGGGTCTTGCCGCAAGGCCCCCGGTGCGCTATATGTTGGAAGTGGCAAGGAGTGGGTAACCTCCTTGCCTTTCTTGCCTTTGCTTTTTGTTGTCCGCTGTGGACGGACAAGCTCCTCCCGAAGCGGTGACGCGCCGCGTACGGCGATGTCGCCGCCAGCTGAACACACCTGGCTCATCTTCGGCGGGCAGCGCCCGCAGCTGCTTGACGGCGGCGTCAGTCGCGGCGGGTTCGCCAGGTCAGGTTGTCCAGGATGCCCAGGCGTTGAGCGGCGGCACGGCCCGCGCCGAACAGCGCGATGAAGTATCCACCGGACCGCCGGTCAGCAGCCCGCTCGATGATGACCGGCGTCCAGCCGATCTGCCGCAGCCGCAGCGCCGTCGCGATCTCACTGACGCCCAGCCCGACCACCAGAGCCCGGCGGCCACCGTTATTCGTCGTGTCCACGAGGTTTCTCCTTGCAGGGTTGCAGGCGACTCCGGCTCGTGAAACCGGAGTGCCGATTGCGTCTCACGTGAGAGCGGCCAGGCGCGATCCCTGCAGCGCCTGGCTGACGACTATCGCCAGCCGTATCTGCCTGGACCTGCTCGGCCGGTAACGCCCCGGTCAGCACGAACTGGGCGTTACCGGCAGTAGCACGGCCGCGCCCCCGGCCTGCGAAATCAGGTCAGTGGCTCAACGGGCAGCACCGCCCGCGACGTCCCGAACTTGTGCGACTCGTCAGGGCTCGAGGTCGGTCACTCCTTTGCCGCTCCGTATATCGAACGGCACAGAAGCCTGATCGTGCACGATCAACCAATTGCCGTCGATCTTCCGGAAGCAGAAAGTGCCCCTGACCCACATACCGCTCGTCGCCGTCCCGTTCTCCAGCGTGCCGCTGAGCCGGCCGAAGCAGTGCCCGAATGCCACATCATCGCCCACGGTGAGCGTCAGGTCGCGAACCTCATAACTCACATCCTGGAAGAACGTGAACGCGTTCGCCCAGTTCTTCATTTTCGCCGCTATCCCTACGTGCTGCAGCGGCGGCTCGACGTCGAAGGACACGACATCCGTTGCGTAAAGCTGCTTCAGGCCCTCGAGATCCTTGGCTCGGATTCCTTCGACTATCTTGTCGACATGCTGCCTGATCTTGGCTTCGTCTACCTCGCGTTGCGTAGGCATCGCTACCCATCCCTTCCGTTCGGTGTGGAATTTTTGACTTCTCACTAGTACGACAACACCGCGCCCCGGAATGTCAGACCCGCGGCTGCCGTACGGACTCGGAATCGTTCGAAGTCATCGCATCCTCCATTCAAGAAATTTCTGACCGCAAGACGGTCCTTTGTGGTTCCAGTAGTCCGACAGCGCATTCCTGCAGAATGTGAGGTGCCACGACGGCCTCGCCGATGACGGGCTTCTTCCGGGGTTCAGGCGACGGCGACCGGCGAAGCGGTGCGCACCGGCGCGAGGGCGGTGCTCCAGGCGACGACCTGGTCCAGTAGCGTGTCCAGGGCGGTGACGTTGTAGTCGCCCGGCTTGAAGACGGTGTAATTCTCGAACTCGGTCAGCAGTGACAGTGTGACCTGCGGAGCCACATCGGCCATCTGCAGTGCCCCGCAAATCAGCCGCAGCTGCTCGACCGCGCGGGCGCCGCCCACGCCGCCGTAGGAGACGAACCCGGCCGCCTTGTTGTTCCACTCCACGTGCAAGTAGTCGATGGCGTTCTTGAGCACTCCGGGGATGGAGTGGTTGTACTCGGGAGTGACCATCACGAACCCGTCGAACGAGGCGATGGTGTCCGCCCAGGCCCTGGTGTGCTCGTGCTGATACCGGCCCAGTGACGCCGGCGCCGGCGCGGGCTCGTCCAGGTGCGGCAGCGGATGGTCAAGCAGGTCGATCACCTCGAACTCGGCGTCCCTGCGGCGCGCTGCCCTCTCATAGACCCACTGGGCGACCTGTTCGCCCTTGCGGCCGGGGCGGGTGCTGCCAAGTATGATTCCAATCTTGATCATCGTTCTCCTGTTCTGATGCTGATGCTGGTGCGCTGAACCTGCCGCTGCTGGGTCCTGGCCGGGGCGCGGCATCCACTAGCGGTCGTGGTACGGGGATCCGCCACACGCCGTCGTGTGCGAACAGCGCGCGACGCGGTCGTAGTCCCGCATCATCACGGCGTCGGTGAACTCACCGCGCAGCGTCTCGATCTCGATTCGGTCGGCGATGGTCTCAAGGTCGCCCATCGGTCTCCTTCATGTCTCGCTTGAGCTTTCCTGGATGGTGTGCTCCTCCGTGCAGTACGACAACGCAACCCCTCAGAATGTGAGGCGATGCGCCGACCTCACAGTTCACTGCGCTGTCTTGTCGGACTGGTAAGAGCAGATACGACCAAGGGAGCCGACGACACCATGACGATCCAGTCCGAGCCAGGAGGCGGCCGGCTCGATCCCAGCCTGAGCGCGATCATGGGCGAGCGGCGCCAGCTGATCAATCTCGCCTACAGGCTTCTCGGCTCCCTGTCCGACGCCGAAGATGTCGTCCAAGAGACCTACACCCGCTGGTACGCCATGTCCCGGCAGCAGCAGGACGCCATCGAATCCCCCGGCGCCTGGCTGACCAAGGTCGCCAGCCGCCTATGCCTCAACGTGCTCTCCTCGGCACGCGCCCGGCGAGAGACCTACGTGGGCGAATGGATCCCCGAGCCGCTACCCGACCCCACAGAGTGGATCAACGGGCGATCGGACGGAATCACCGCCGACCCGGCCGACCGGGTCACCCTGGATGAATCGGTCAACATGGCCTTCCTCGTCGTCCTCGAAGCGATGACCCCGGCCGAACGCGTCGCATTCATCCTGCACGACGTCTTCCGCTATTCCTTCGCCGAAGTCGCCGAGATCGTCGGCCGTACCCCGGCGGCCTGCCGCCAGCTGGCCTCCTCAGCCCGCCGCCGCATCCGCGCCTCGCAGGCTCCCGCTGCTCTGGCAGCCCAGCAGGCCGGCGTCGTGAGAGACTTCAAGCAGGCCTGGGAGGCCAAGGACATCAACGCCCTCATCGGCCTCCTCGACCCCGACGCCACGGCGATCGCCGACGGCGGCGGCGTCGTCGGCGCCGTGCTCCGCCCGATCGAAGGCGCCGAGCAGATCTTGCGCTCACTGTTCAATCTCGAGGGCAGGCTCCGCAACCTGACGATCATGGAGCGGACGGTCAACGGCCAACCCGGCCTGATCGCCCAGCACGACGGCGTCACCGTATCGGTGTACGCATTCGAGGTCGCAGGCGACCGGATCAAGCACATCTGGGCCGTACGCAACCCCGACAAGCTCCGCCCGTGGACAACAGGCTGACTCGCACTGCTCACCCTCAATCGCCAAGTGCTGACACGGCCTGCGCAACCGGGATGGCCAAGACCCGGGGCATGTCGCGCCCACCCCGCGAGCTGATCATCAGCGTTTCTCCTGCGGTTCCCCGGTGACCCAGTCCCAGCTGGTGATCGTGGTACGCATCAGCCGGGCGGCGGTTGACAGGTGGCTGTCGGCGCCCCAGTGCAGGGTGACCGCGCGACGGCAGTCGGGGCTGTCGACGGCGATCCAGGCGCCGGGGGTGCGCGTCGCGCTGCGGCGGGCGAAGGCGGGAACGAGACCGATGCCGAGTCCCGCGCTGATCAGCTCCGCGATGGCGGCGGGCTCGTCGCTCTCGCAGACGATCTTCGGCGTGATGCCTCTCGCGGCGAAGAGCCGATCAAGCAGCCGGCGTAGCCAGTGCCCCTTGCGGGCGGTGATGAAGGGCTGGTCGGTGAGTTCGTCAATGCTCACGGAAGCACGGCCCGCCAGCGGATGATCGAGTGGCAAGCCCACCCCCACAGCCTCATCGAACAGCTGCGTCGACTCCAGGCCCTCGGCATGGATCGGCTGCGAGGCGACACACAGATCGACGTCCTGGGCCCGCAGGCGGCGGGCCATGTCCTCGGCCGGTGACCAGTGGAGTTCGACCTCGATGGAGGGATGGGCGCGCTTGTAGGCAGCCAACGGCCCGGTGAGAGTCATGAAGGTCTCCGACGCCAGCCGCACCGTGCCCACCCCCTCGCTGGTGGCCTCGGCGACGGCGCGCCGCCCCGCATCGAGCTCGCCCAGTGCGCGTTCTACGTAGTCGCGGAAGAGCTTGCCCGTGTCATTCAGCCGGAGCCGGCCGCTCCGATCGAACAGCGGTACGCCCAGTTCGCTCTCCAACCGGGCGATGGTACGGCTCAGCGACGGCTGGGCGACACGGAGCGCCTCGGCCGCGCGGCTGAGGTGCTCCAGCTGCGCCACCACCAGGAACTGCTTGAGCGAGTTCAGCTCCATCATGCCTCCGGGATCATAACATCATAGCAATATTAATCTTAGACAAGATAACTCGTGAGCCATAGTGTCGGGCGCGTTCGCATACAGAGATCAGAGTGAGGAGGATCCCTCATGGTCACCAGCAATCTGGGATCCGCTGCCGCGCATCGGACAAGGCCGGTCGGGTGGGTTTTCCGGGCCTTTGTCAGCGCGCACGTGGTGGCGATCGTCGGCCAGCCGGTGTTCGCCGGGGTGTATCTGACCGGTGACTTCGACAGCCTGCGCTGGCACGCGGTCGGCGCCGACGTGGTCACCTCCATCGGTTACCTGCAGATGATCGCGGCGATCGTCGTCTGGGTCCGGCTGCGTCAGGCCTGGCCGTTCCTGGCCACGATGGCGGTGGTGGCGGCCGAGACGGTGCAGTACTTCGCCGGCTTGGAGGGCGCGTTGTGGCTGCACATCCCGCTGGGCGTGACGACCGTCGCCGCGCTCGTCGTGCAGTTCATCGCGGTCTGGCGCCGGCCCCTCCTGCGGAGGGAGGCCCGCAATGCGTGAGCGTGGCATGACCAGGCGGCGGATGCTGGGCATCGGCGGGGCGTTCGGGCTGATGGCCGCCACCGGGCTGTCGACCTCGGCCGCGCTGGCCCGCCGGCCGTCGATCACCGGCGCCGAGCTGCGCAGTGCCGTACCGCTGCCGCCGCCTTTCCAGGTGCCGCTGCCGATTCCCACCGTTCTGAAGCCGATCAGCACCTCGGGCGGTGGCGACCGTTATGAGATCACCCAGCGTGAAGCGAGTGTGGAGATTCTGCCCGGCGTCAGGACGCCGCTGTGGACGTATGAGGGCACCTTCCCCGGGCCGACCATCGAATCGCGCCGCGGCCGGCCGGTTACGGTGTCACACCGCAACGAGCTGCCCGTGCCGACCGTCGTGCACCTGCACGGCGGACACACCCCGGCAGCCTCCGACGGCTACCCGACCGACCTCGTCCTGCCCGAGGACTGGCACGACGCCACCATGCACATGGGGCACGGCTCTGAGCATGGCATGCACGATCCGCGGGCCGTGGTGACCAAGCTGACGCGGGACTACACCTTCCCGCTGGACCAGCGGCCCACGCTGCTGTGGTACCACGACCACCGGATGGACTTCACCGCCCCCGCGATCTGGCGCGGTCTCGCCGGACTGCACATCGTCCGCGACGACGCCGAAGACGATCTCGGCCTGCCCGCAGGGCCGCGCGAACTGCCTCTCATGATCGCCGACCGTGCGTTCGCCGCCGACGGCGGCCTCGACTACCCCGCCCTCGACCCCACCCTGCGGGAGCGGCCGGGCGTGCACGAGCCGTACCTCGCCGGAGTCCTCGGCGACGTGATCTTGGTCAACGGCGCCCCCTGGCCCGTGCACGAGGTCGACACGGCCCGCTACCGGCTACGCGTCCTCAACGCCTCCAACGCCCGGCACTACGAACTCGAAGCGGTCACCGATGACGGCCGCCGGCTCGACCTCGTCCAGATCGGCGCCGACCAGGGACTGCTCGCGACGCCGGTCACCCACCGGCTGCTGCCGATCGCACCCGCCGAGCGCTACGACGTGATCATCGACTTCTCGGGTGTCCCGGTCGGGAGCCGCGTCAGACTCATCAACCGGCTCGGCTCGGGCCGTACCCGCGACGTGATGGCCTTCCGCATCGCACGCCACGCCACCGACGACAGCCGCATCCCACGCACCCTCTCCACCGATCTGCCGGCCTGGCGACGGTCGGACGCGGTCAAGGTGCGCGAGTTCTCCTTCCGCGCCGGGCAGATGCGCGGCGATCACGGATGGCTGATCGGCGGGCTGCCGTTCGACCCCGCCCGCACCGACGTCACCGCCCGACTCAGCGACATCGAGGTGTGGCGGCTGATCGCCGACGTCCACCACCCCATCCACTTGCACCTGGTCGGCTTCCGCGTGCTGTCGCGCAGCGGCCGGCCGCCGCTGCCACACGACGCGGGACTCAAGGACACCGTCTCTCTTCGGCCGGGCGAAGCGGTGGAGATCATCACCCGTTTCGACGGCTACCGCGGCCGCTACCTCTTCCACTGCCACAACGCCGAACACGAGGACATGGGCATGATGGCCAACCTCGAGATCATCTAGGAGCCATGTGCTATGCCTGCCGATCCGGGCATCGTCATCATCGGAGCGAGCCTCGCCGGCGCGAAGGCCGCCCAGGCCCTGCGCCTCGACCACGGCTACGACGGGCCGATCGCCCTCGTCGATGACGAACCGCACCTGCCATACCAGCGCCCAGCCCTGTCCAAGGGCTGCCTCCTGGGCACCACCGGAGCCGGTGACCTCGACGTCGTGGAGCCGCAGTTCTACGCCGACCAGGACATCACCCTCGCGCTCGGCGCCCCTGCCACCGCCCTCGACGGCGTCTGCTACCTGCGCAACCGCGACGACAGCGAACACCTGGCCACAGCCCTGCGCGCGGCCACCAACGTCGTCATCGTCGGCGCCGGATGGATCGGCTCCGAACTCGCCGCCGCCAGCCGCAGTCTCGGCAACCACACCACCGTCATCGACCCCCTGCCCACACCGCGCCGTCCGCCGGGCGTCACCGCAGGCCGCGATCGGCGATGCCACAGATAACAGGGCGTTATCTGTGACAGGCACCGGCAGGTCCAGGTCTCGGGTCGCAGGCGCATGCCCACCCGCGCCCGCCAGCGCATCTAGGTGGCGGTGAATCGCACAGGTAGCGCCTTCAGGCCGCGCAGGAAGTCACCTGGTTTCCAGTGCGCAACGGTTCGGAGTGGCCGCAGTATCCGTCGGACCATCCATTCGGCCGGCCTGGAGGAAGGCCATATCAGTGGTGCTCGCTGCTGTGGTGCTCGACGAGGCGGGTGAGCAGGTCGATCAGGTGTTGCCGGTCGGCGGTGGGTAGCGGGGTGAGGAACTCGTCCTGGGCGCCGGCCAGTAGCCGGTCGAGTTCGGTGAGTTGCCGTCTGCCTGCCTCGGTGATGGTGATGATGTTGCGTCGGCGGTCTTCGGGGTCGGGTGCGCGCTCGACGAGTTGCCGCTCGGCCAGGTCGTTGACGGTGGCCACCATGTCACTGCGGTCGATGCCGGTCCGGCGTCCGAGGCTTGCCTGGCTGGCCGGGCCGTACTCCTCCAATGCGGCGAGCAGCGAGTAGTGGTAGCGCCGGAGGCCGGCCTTGGCGAGAGCTTGGTCCACGATCCGGTTGGCGGTCAGTGCGGCCTGGTTGGTCAGCCTGCTCGGTAGCGTGCGCAGCCGCTTCGGCGGCTTTCCCTTTGGGATGTCCACGGAGGCAATCTAGCAAGTTGTTGGCTGCGCCCACGATTATGTCTATCGCTGGCCCAGCCAACGTTGGCTTGTCCAACGAAATGTGGCGCAGAGATGTGATCTTCCGTGAGCATTCAACCGCAACACAAGGAGATTTCGTTGAGTACCGGCGTCGGCACAGCGGCCGCACCGCGGGCGACCCGAAGAGAATGGCTCGGGCTGGCGATCCTCGCGCTTCCCACCATGCTCATCGCCATGGACCTGACCGTGCTGCACCTGGCGCTGCCCACCCTCACCGCCGACCTGCGGCGGCCTGGTGTTCGCCGCAGGTCGGCATGGTGGTGCTGACCCGGGTCAGTGGCGTCACCGAGGACGACATCTCCTCCGGCTGCTCCTTGACCCAGGCCAGGTAGGTGCTGCCGCGCTTCCCCGACGCGCCGCAGCTCCCCGAGGAGTTCCGTGGCCGTTCGTTCGTGCAGTTCCGGGTGGTCTACACGGGGGACGAGGAGCAGGGCGCGCGGCTGGTGGAGCCGTTGCGTGCGCTCGGCCCGGAGAAGGACACCTGCGGCGCCATGCCGTACACGCAGATCACCGAGATCTTCCAAGACCCCAAGAACCCGGCCATGTCGCGGGCCTGCGGCCCATCCCGGGTGTGCCCGCCTACCGGCGTTTCGAGGTGCGGCCGCAGCCGGGCAGCGGGATGACGGCCGCCGAAGCGCGTCTGGACACCCCATACGGGCCGATCGGCGCCTCCTGGTGGATCGTGGGCGACACGTTCACCATTGACGCCCAACGCAAGCGCGCAGACGGCGCGGCGGTCAAATCACCCCGTCCCACACAAAGATCATCTCGGATGTGGCGAGCCTGCTCCTGGCTTCCCGTCAACGAGTCGGCCGGCCGAATCGCGGCTGTTGGAGACTGTACGGGCGAAGCCCGTGCTTTTGATCATGATGGCACTGAGGTTTCAAGGCCGAGCGCCTTTACGTTGTAGATTCGAAACCGGGGATGTCTTCCGTACCGCACAACTCGGAGCAGCGAACCTCGTCCGTCTTTTCCCTCACTCCCTCGCCCCGAGACGTCCAACGGGCAGAGCTTCACGGCCGGACCCGGTGACCTCGTCCTCCTGCCGGTGGGGTTGCCGCACACGTTCGGGGTCGGACTGGAGGAGCCGTTCCGGTCGCTGGTCATCACCACGCCCGCCGGATTCGAGCGCTTCGTGGCGGACGCGGGCGAACCGGCCCCCGAACGGCGTCTGC
>NZ_JBFAMX010000394.1:0-9570 GCF_040659615.1 Nonomuraea sp. NPDC049784 | reverse complement strand
CAGGCCCACGACCTCGGTGCGGCCGCGGGCCAACACCCGGCCGCCGGCGCTGGGCCGGTAGCCGAGCGCGGTCATCGCGGCGACCACCCGTTCCCTGATGGGGTCGGTGACCGTGGGCTCGCCGTTCACGACGCGCGAGACGGTCTGGTGCGAGACCCCGGCGCGGGCGGCGACGTCGCGCATCGTCGGAGGGCGTGCCATCTGGTCACCTCGGTATGAGCGTTCATGTGATGACTACCTGTTGACATCAGCGTAATGCGATCTTACCTTCATCGGTGAGTCAAGTGACCGTTCACTTGACATCCAATCCCCGGCACAAGGGATCTCTGGTCATGGACGACAAGCAAGGCATGACCCGCAGGCAGGCGCTCGTCCACGGCGGCAGCGCGGTCCTCCTCACCGGCGTCGCCCCCGCGCTGTTCCCCCGGCAGGCGCAGGCCGCGGCGCTGAACGTCACCACCTCGTGGGTCGGCAACACCTACTCCGGCGCCACCGAGTGGATGCAGGACTTCGTGTTCAACATCGCCGTCACCCCCGACGGGACGGTTTACACCGTCAGCTTCTGGGACGAGGCGGGCAACTACGCGGGCATCTACAAGGACGGCCACCTCACCGGCAACTGCCACCGCGCCAACGGGGACGCGGTCGCCGTCAACGCCACCAACGCCTACCTCACCATCGGCAACGGGCTGACCGCCTTCACGCTGGCGGGCGCGTACACGTCGCTGACGTTCGACGTCGGCAGCCCGCCCGCCGCCGCGGCCGCCATCGACACCCAGGTGATCGCGACCGACCGGGCGCAGAACCGCGTCCTGGTCTTCGACGCCGAGACCGGGACGCTGCTGCGCTCGTGGAACGTCAACCAACCGGGCGCGGTGGCGGTCAACAAGGCCACCGGCGACATCTGGGTCGTCGCCAACATCACCCGGGACACCAACGACGGCCACTTCTGGCACGTCGATCCGGCCAAGCCCGCCCAGATCCTGCACTTCTCCAACACTGGCACGGCGCTGCCGGGCACCATCGCCGGCTCGTCGCCGGACTGGATCCCCACCTCGCTGGCCGTCGACCGCGACGGCAACCTGCTCGTCGGCGACAACGGCCCGCTGCGCCAGGTCCACACCTACACCAACCTGTCAGCCGCCACCCCGACCAGGTCCAGGAGCCTGGGTCAGGCCGGCGGCATCGGGTCGGGGACGCCCGGCGCGGTCACCCCCGGCAAGCTGTGGGGCATCACGGGGGTCGGCGGCGACTCCGCCGGCAACGTGTACGTCTCGATGTGCGAGTTCGGCTCGTGGCTGCGCAAGTACGACCCGAACGGGAACCTGGTGTGGCAGCTGATGGGCGCCGAGTTCGTCACCTCGGCCGACTTCGACCCCTCCCTCGCCGCCGACGGGATCCGTATCCGCAGCCAGCAGAACCACTACCGCATGGACTACACCAAGCCGCCGGGGAGCAACGCGACCTGGGTGGGCCACTCGCTGGACTCGGTGAAGTACCCGCAGGACGCGCGCCTGTTCCTGACCGGGCACCACCACCACTTCACCTCGCCGTTCCACAAGCGCCTCAACGGCAGGCTGTACATGTACGCCACCGGCATGTACAGCTCGCACCTGCTCATCTACCGCTACGACGGGGAGATCGCCAAGCCGTCCGGCGCCATCTTCAAGGCGCACTGGACCGGCGACGACCCGACCTGGCCCCCGGCCCAGCCCGCGGTGGGCGAGTGGATCTGGCGGGACATGAACGGCGACGGCAAGTTCAGCGCCGAGGAGTACCTCCAGACCGGGACCGGCGCGAACTCGCCGAGCAACTGTTGGGTGTGGTTCGTCGACGACCGCGGCGACATCTGGGAGGGCGGCGACCGCAACCTGCGCCGCTACCCGATGCAGGGCTTCGACAGCCAGCTCAACCCGATGTACGACTACACGAGCCGGGTGACGATCCCGCTGCCGCCGCCGTTCACCGTCGTCCGGCGGCTGCACTACGACGTCGGCACGGATGTCATGTACATGTCCGGATATACGGCCGCCCAGCCGTTCGAGAACGCGTACTGGAAGGAATGCGGCAAGGTCCTGGCACGCTACGACAGGTGGAGCACCGGCAACACCACGCCGACCTGGACCATCCTGCTGCCGTGGGACACCACGGCGACGCCGGTCGTCACTCCGGTGTCCTGGGCCCCGGCCGGTGACTACGTCTTCAGCTGCGGCGTGACCACCCGCGGCCAGGTATGGGCCTGGCGGGCCGCCGACGGGTCGGCGGCGGGGAACTGGCAGTCGGGCGCGAACGTCGGCGGCGTCTCACGCACCGGGTGGGTCGACATCCCGTACGGACTGAACGCCTTCAAGCGGTCGGACGGCTCGTACCAGATCACCGTCGAGGACGACCTGTTCAACAAGGTACTGGTCTACAGCTGGCTGCCGACCTGATCCGCTCTGGTAGTGAGGAGAATCCGTGGGGACGCAGTGGATCCGCTGGCCCGCCAACGTCGTGGCCCGGTCGGGCGGCGAACCGGTCGCCTTCGGCGGCGACTACAACCCCGAGCAGTGGGACGAGAGCCTGTGGCCCGAAGACGTGCGGCTGATGCGCGAGGCGGGTGTCAACCTCGTCACGGTCGGCGTCTTCTCCTGGTCGGCGCTGCAGCCGACCCCCGACCGCTGGAACTTCGGCTGGCTCGACAGGGTGCTCGACCTGCTGCACGCGGCTGACATCGCGGTCGACCTCGCCACCGCCACCGCCTCGCCGCCACCCTGGCTCACCACGCGGTTCCCGCAGACGCTGCCGGTCGACCGGCACGGACGCGTGATGGCACAGGGCGGGCGCCAGGCCTGGTCGCCGTCGTCGCCGGTCTATCGCGAGCACGCGCTCGCGCTGGTGGAGAAGATGGCCGAACGGTACGGCAGGCACCCGGCCCTGGCCCTGTGGCACGTCTCCAACGAACTCGGCGGCCACAACGCGCGCTGCTACGACGACGCGACCGCCGTGGCGTTCCGGGCCTGGCTCAAGGACCGGTACGGGCACTCGCTCGACCGGCTGAACACCGCGTGGACCACGACCGTGTGGAGCCAGGGCTATTCGGCGTGGGAGGAGATCCAGCCGCCGCGGCTGACCTTCACCGACGCGAACCCGACCCAGCGGCTGGACTTCGACCGGTTCAGCTCCGACCAGTTGCGCGAGCAGCTGCGGGCGGAGGCCGCGGTGTTGCGGCGCGTCACCCCGGAGGTGCCGATCACCACGAACATGGTGCTGTTCGACGCCGGCAAGAACATGGACTACAGCTCGTGGACCGGCGACGTGGACCTCGTCGCGAGCGACCACTACCTGAGGGCGACACCCGACGCCCAGGCCGAGCTGTCGTTCTCGGCCGACCGGGCCCGCGGTCTGTCGGCGGGCAGGCCGTGGCTGCTCATGGAGACCGCCACCGCGGCCACGAGCTGGCGCCCGGTCAACCCCGCCAAGCGCCCCGGGCAACTCCGGCGGGACGTGTTCTCGTACGTGGCCCGGGGAGCCGACGGGATCGGCTTCTTCCAATGGCGCGCCGCCCAGGGCGGGGCCGAACGGTTCCACTCGGCGATGCTCCCGCACGCCGGGCCGGACAGCCGGAAGTTCCGTGAGGTCTCGGCTCTCGGCAGGGAGCTCGCGTCCTGCGCCGAGGTGCTCGGCACCCGGGTGGACGCGGACTGCGCGATGGTGTTCTCGGAGGAGTCGTGGTGGGCCGCCGAGCGGGAGGGGCATCCGCACAACGGGCTGTCGTACCTGGAGTCCGCGTTGCGCTGGTACCAGAGCCTGCGGGACGCGGGCATCACCGTCGACATCGTGCCCGCGTCGGCTGACCTGTCCGGATACCGGCTGATCGTCGTGCCGATGCTCTACCTTGTTTCCGACCGCGACGCGGCCGCCATCGCGGACGCCGCGCACGCGGGCGCCACCGTGCTCGTCACCTACTTCTCTGGCATCGTCGATCCGCTCGACCGGGTGCGGCTCGGCGGTTACCCCGGGGCGTTCAGGGAGCTGCTCGGCGTGCGCGTGGAGGAGTTCGCGCCGTTGCCGGAGGGCGAATCCGTGGGCGTCGACGGGGTGACCGGGCCCGCCGCGGTCTCGACCTGGCACGAGGAGATCGATCTCACCGACGCGGAGGCGCAGGCACGTTACACCGGTGGCGACTTCGCGGGCGCCCCGGCGGTCACCCGCGCGACCCGAGGCGCGGGGGAGGCATGGTACGTGGCGGTGGAACTGGACGACGACGCCCGTTCCCGCCTGGTGGCGGCGGTCGCCGAGCGCTCAGCCGTGGTGGCGAGACCCTCGGAGTGCGGCCTCGAGGTGGTGATCCGCCGTTCGGCCGAGCACGACTACGCCTTCCTGATCAACCACGGCGACACCGCGACGAGCGTTTCGGGGTCCGGAACCGATCTGCTGGACGGATCCGGCCACGCCGGAAAGATCGAGATCCCAGCGGGAGGTGTGCGGGTCGTCAGGCTGGCCGCCTGAAGCGCCGCATCACCGGCCGGCCGGGTCGTCGAGGGCCAGCCCGTTCAGGACGCCCTGCAGGTATCCGATCGCGTGCGCCCGGCCCCGGCTGCAGTACGCCTGCGACGAGGTGTCACCCCAGGTGTCCACGTCCCCGATCATCGCGGGGACGTGGTCGTCGATGAGGAACCCGTCGAACCCCGCGTCGTGCAGGCGGCGGATCACCCGGGCCGGGTTGAAGTTGCCCTCCCCGAGGAAGCACTCGGTGAAGCGGGGCACGGTGCCGCGCACGTCGCGGAAGTGGACGTAGCGGATGGCGGGCCCCAGGAGGTCGATGACCTCGTTGATGCTCTGCTCGCCGTTCATCTCCGACACCGTGCCGAGGCACAGGTTGAGCCCCCACGACGGGCTGTGATTGGCCTGCTTGAGCGCTCGTTCGAGGGCGGCGGGCGAGGTGAAGATCCGGGCGATGCCGCCGAGGGGCACGTCGACCGGGGGGTCGTCGGGGTGCAGGGCCAGCCGTACGCCTGCCTCTTCGGCCACGGGCAGCACCGCGTCGAGGAAGTACTGGTGGTTGGCCCACATCTGGTCGGCCGTGATCGGCTCGTCGAGGGGAAGGTCGGGTGTGAGCCGGTATCCGGCGAGCGCGTTGCCGCGGGGCACGTCGGCCAGGTCGAAGGCGGTGATCTTGGCGCCGCCGCGTCCGCGCGCGGCCATGTCGGTGCGCCAGACGTACGTGCCGAGGAAGTTGTAGCCCAGCAGGTCGATGCCGACCGCGGCGAGGTTGCGGATGGTTGTCCGATAGTTCTCGATCTGCTCGTCCCGGCCGGGCAGGCCGCGCTGGATCTTCCAGAAATGAGCGAGGGGGACGTTCTCCAGGCCGTCGATCGCGAGCCCGTCGGCATCGCAGCGTTCGCGCAGTGCCCGCAGCTCGGCCAGACTCCAGTAGCCGTCGGCACCGGGCAGCAGGTCGGGGGTGTGGAGCTGGACGCCGGTCAGGCCGAGCTGGTGGGCGAAGGTGGCGACGTGGGAGTCGTACCTGTCGATGTGGCCGAGGCTGATGCGGATGGTCATTCCTGCCTTGATCTCAATCGGTGAAGTAGTCGGGGAACCTGGCGTGCAGCGACGGGGCGAGATCCTTGGCGCGCCTGGCGTGCCGGCTGATCAGCGCGCGACCGGCCGGGACGTCGGCCCGCTCCAGCGCGTCCACGATGGCGCGGTGCTCGTCGATCAGCACGCGCGCGCCGTCCGCGTCCGGCAGCGTGAGCCGACGCAGCCGGTCCAGCTGCAGCTTCGACCGCTGCACGGTCTGCCAGGCGCCCAGATAGCCGGAGAGCGCGAAGATCTCGCGGTGCAGTGCCTCGTCGGCGGCGAAGAAGGCGTTGTAGTCCTCGGCGCGCAGGCTGTGCTCCTGGCGTTCCAGCAGCTCGCGCAGCGCGCTGACATCCGGCGCCTCGTCCGCGCACGCGACCTCGAAGGCCGAGACCTCCAGGCTCTCGCGGATGAACCGCGCCACCTCGACCTCGTGCAGGCTGATCAGCCCGACCCGGGTGCCGACCTGCGGCACGACGTGGACGAGGCCCGCGTCGGCGAGCCGGGCCAGTGCCTCGCGCACGGGCGTGCGGCTGACGTGCAGCCGTACGGCGAGGTCGGTCTCGGACAGTGACGCGCCTGGGGCGAGCCGGAGCTCGCGGATCGCGGACACCAGCTCGTCGTAGACGCGATCGGAGGTCCGGGCCGAGGGACGTTCCCGCACGACCGGGGAAAGCGTCGGGCCGGGTGTCGGCGCTGCTTGGGGGTTCACGAAATTAATCGTTGCATGCCAGTGTACTTGTATGCAAGTATCCGGGCGTTAACCCCATAGACGCACATGGGAAACAAAAACGCCGTGCCGTACGGGCATCGAGAGGAAGTCATGGTCACGCGAAAGGCGAGACTCGCCGCGGCCGCGATCGCCGCCGCCGCCGCGCTCACGGGATGCGGCGGCAACACCGAGAAGTCAGCCGGTGGCGGCCCGGTGGAGGTCACCTTCTGGGGCTGGGCCGCCGGGTACGACAAGTCCGTCGCGCTGTGGAACCAGTCCCACCCCGGCATCCACGTGAAGTACGAGGCGCTACCCAGCGGCGGTTCGACCGGTTACGACAAGATGCTCACGGCCGCGAAGGCCGGCACGGCTCCGTGCCTGGCCCAGGTCGGCTACGAGACGTTCACATCGTTCCTGGCCGCCGGCGTGCTGCAGGACGTCACCGAGTACGTCAAGCCGCGGCGGGCCGAGTTCCCCGACTGGGTGTGGAGCAATGTCGGTGTCGACGGCAAGGCGTACGGCGTGCCCGTCGACACCGCGCCGATGGCCATGTTCTACCGCGCGGACCTGTTCAAGAAGGCGAAGATCGCGATCCCCAAGACCTGGGCGGAGTTCACGAAGGCCGCGGACGCGGTGAAGGCCGCCGACCCGCAGGCCCGCATCATGAACCTGCCCACCGACCCGTACCTGTTCTCCGGCTTCGCCTGGCAGCGCGGCGCCTCCTGGTTCGGAGTCAAGGGCGACTCGTGGACCGTCTCCATCGACAGCGCCGCCAACGCCGAGGTCGGCCAGTACTGGCAGGGGCTGTTCGACAAGGATCTCGTCACCACCTATCCCGCCTTCGACGCGGCGCTCTACTCGGCCTGGAGCAAGGGCAAGGTCTGGTCCGAGGTCGGTCCGGTCTGGTCGGCGTCCCTCATCCGCGACAACGCCGGCGGCTCCTCCGGCAAGTGGGCCGTCGCCCCCATGCCCCGCTGGGACGGCACCGACGCCGTCGGCAACTCCGGCGGTTCCTCCACGGCCGTCATGAAGGACTGCAAGCACCCGAAGGAGGCCACCGAGTTCGCCCTGTGGATGTCGACCGACGACCAGTCCGTGTCGAATCTGATCGTATCCGCGGCGATCCTTCCCGCCTCCAAGTCCGGACTGGCCAACGCGGCACTCGACAAGCCGGAGAGCTATTACGGCGGCCAGCCCATCTACCAGCTGTTCCGCGGCGAAGCCGGCAAGGTGAACCCGACCTGGCAGTGGGGCCCGGTGATGGCCACCACTGCCTCCTCGCTCGGCGACGGTCTCGGCAAGGTGCCCACCAAGGGCGGCACCTTCCAGGACGCCCTGACCGGAGCGCAGCAGGCGACGCTCTCCGCGCTGCAGACCCAGGGCTTCTCCGTCAGCAAGTAGTTAGGGTGATCGTGTCCCATGTGACGATTCGGCGACGTGGTCGCCTCCGCGACCTCCGCCGCGCCGCGCCGTTCGTTCTGCCGTTCCTGGTGCTCTTCGTCGTGGTCTATCTGATACCTGCCGGGTACTCCGTCGTGCAGAGCTTCTTCGCGGTGAAACGCTCCGGACTGGGTCTCGGCGGCGCCGAGACCGTCTTCGCGGGCTTCGACACCTACCTGCGGGTGTTCCAGGACGCGGCCTTCATCGGCTCGCTGGGCCGGGTGGCCTTCATCGGCCTCATCCAGGTGCCCGTGATGCTCCTCATCGCGCTCGTCCTCGCCCTGCTCATCGACTCGTCGGTGTCGACAGGGCGCAGGTTCTTCCGAGTCGCCTACTTCATCCCGTACGGCCTGCCCGGCGTGATCGCGGCGCTGGTGTGGTCGTTCCTCTACGCGCCCTCGCTGAGCCCGATCACCCGGATCTTCGACATCAGCTTCGTGACGGACGGCGCTCTGCCCTTCTCCATCGCGAACATCCTGACCTGGGCGTGGACCGGTTACAACACGATCCTGATCTTCTCGGCCCTGCAGGCGATCCCCGAGGAGACGATGGAGGCCGCCGTCCTGGACGGCTGCTCCGGCTGGAAGGCCGCGCTGCTGATCAAGATCCCGCTGATCCGGCCGGCCCTGCTACTGACGCTCGTGTTCTCCATCATCGGTACGGCACAGCTCTACAACGAGCCGGTGACCATGAAGTCGGTCGCGCCGAACCTGCCCTCGACCTACACCCCGATCATGGCCGCACTGCGATCCCTGTCCTCCAACGACTTCAACTACGCGGCCGCGCAGTCCGTGGTGCTCGGCGCCGTGATCTGCGTGCTGTCGGTGCTGGTCTTCCGCGCCTCGGCCAAGAGGGTCGACGCATGAGCGCCCTCACCAGGGTGAACCCCCTTACCCGGCTGCTCGTGCTGCTCGTGATGTCCCTGTTCGCCGTCTACTTCCTGGTCCCCGTGTGGTGGCTGGTCGTCTCGGCCGGCAAGGGCCAGGGTGAGCTCTTCTCCGGCAACGGCTTCTGGTTCGGCGGGCACTTCGCCCTGGTGGAGAACGTCCAGACACTGTTCAGGGCCCAGGGCGGCATCTACTCGCGCTGGCTGCTCAACTCGCTGCTGTACGCGGTCGGCGGTGGCGTCGTCTCCACCTTGCTGTCGTCCATGTGCGGGTACGCGCTGGCCAAGTTCCCCTTCCCGGGGCGGGAGGCGGTCTTCGGCACCGTGCTCGCCGCGGTGCTGCTGCCCGCGCCCGTGCTCGCCATCCCGCTGTACCTCGTGTTCAGCTACACCGGGACCATCAACACGTTCTGGGCCGTCTTCATCCCCAGCATCGTCAGTCCCTTCGGCGTGTACCTCAGCCGGATCTACGCGGCGTCCTCGATCCCGGACCAGCTGATCGAGGCGGGCCGCCTCGACGGCGCCGGCGAGTTCCGCATCTTCACCATCGGTGTCAGGCTGATGGCGCCCGCGATGGTCACCGTCTTCCTGTTCCAGTTCGTTGCGATCTGGACGAACTTCCTGCTGCCCTCACTCATGCTGGCCGACACCTCCCTCCAGCCGGTCACGGTGGGCCTCGTCAGCTGGCGCGAGCTCCAGGGCTATCCCATCAGCTACACCACGGTCGTCACCGGCGCGCTGGTCTCGGTGATCCCGGTTGTCGCCATGTTCCTGTCGCTGCAGTCCTTCTGGAGCAAGGGCCTCGCGACGGGGGCCGTCAAGTAGCACACCCCCCACAGAGAAGGACGGTCCATGAACATCCTGCGAGGGATGCTGTCGTCCCTGTGTGCCGCCGCGCTGGTGCTCGCGGCACAACCCGCCTCAGCCGCCACGGACCCCCCGCCCACCAACCTGCTCGCCGCCGACATGG
>NZ_JBFAMX010000393.1:0-9605 GCF_040659615.1 Nonomuraea sp. NPDC049784 | reverse complement strand
GGAGACGCGGGGTACGGCGGTGGCGATGGTGCGGGCGCGCGCGGGCCGCACGTCGGTGTCGGCGCCGATGACTCCTTCACGCTGGCACGCGCCGGAGAAAGGCCGCGCTGGGGCGCCAGACTCCCGATGAACATGGACACGGTCCGGCGTGTGGCCCAGGACTGGGACATCCGCATCGACGACCTGACCATCAAGATCGACAAGAGGGTGGACGGGCTGGCTGGGGTGACATATCCCGATCAGACTGTCCTGCTGCGGCGAGCGGCCTTCCGCAGCGAGGAACTGCTGGCCCGCACCCTCGCCCACGAGCGGTACCACGTGGAGGACCTGCGCAAGGGCGGCTCCTATCCGACGTCCAACAAGGAAGCGATCCCGTGGGAAGACCGGGCCTATGCCTTCGAGGACGAGTGGTGGGCCAACCATCCACGTAACCAGTGACACAGGAGGAGCCGGCTGCCCCGGACCAGGCCCGGGGCAGCCGTGCGCACCTACCTCCGAGGTATATAGAGCTGAAGAGGACAGCGTGCAGCCGGCGAGACGGCTCGAGCACCGAGGTGGACCACGTGTCGAATACCCATGACGAGGCACTCCGATGGGAGAGCTGGCTGCACGCTTATGAGCAGGCTCGTGACGAGCTGCCCGGACCCATCTCCGGGCGCTGCCCGAACTGCGGACGGGCTTGCCTCCGCCTGGTGTACCGGCTCCGGGTCGCCCATCTGCTCGCCGGTGACGCCCACTTCTGGTGTGACCACTGTCTGCAGGGGCCTTACCTCGGCCGCGTCGAGATCCCCGAAGCCGCCGCGGCGGACGCGGACGAGCAGACGTTCCAGCGACGGAGACCCACGATCCCGGACTACGAGCTCATCCCCCCTGCGACGTCCGAACCCCTGTAGACCGGACGTGTGGGGCGCCGGAAAGCTATCCTTCGGCCATCTCGCGGACAGGAGGCGGCTATGGAGTTCCTTCGGCTGCCGCTGCGTTATGCGCACCTGATGGGCTTCGCGCTGCTGGTCGACTCGTGGATCGCCCCCGCACACCGTTTAGGAAGGACAGCCGAATGAGCGTTCTCAAGGATCGGGTGGCACTGGTCACCGGCAGTTCGCGAGGGATCGGCGCGGCCATCGCGACCACGTTCGCACAGGCCGGCGCCCGGGTCGCGCTGCACGGCCGGGACGAAGCCGCGCTCGCCGCGGTGCGGGCACGCATAAACGACCTCGGTGGCGAGGCCATCAGCGTGACCGGCGACGTCACCGTCGCCGCCGACCTCGACCGGATCCGCGAGCAGATCCTCGAACGGTACGGCCACGTCGACGTGCTGGTCGCCAACGCGGGCAGCTCGGACAGCCGCCCCACGCCCATCGAGGACATCACGGAGGAGAGCTGGCGGGCCGACATCGACCGGAACCTGACCGGCACCTTCCTGACCGTGAAGTGTTTTCTACCCGACATGAAGCAGCGCAGGACCGGCAACATCATCACTCTGTCCTCCGCGGCCGGGCGCAAGCCGAGCGAACGGACGATCGTCGCGTACGCCGCGGCAAAGGCCGGTGTGCAGATCTTCACACAGGATCTGGCCGCCCAGGTGGGCCCGTTCGGCGTCCGCGCCAATTGCCTCGCCCCGGAGACGGTCCTCACCGAGACCAACAAGCAGTGGATACCGGCCGACGTCCAGCGCTCGCTCGCCGAATCACACCCGCTGCGGCGACTCGGCACGCCCGAAGACGTCGCCCGGGCCGCGCTGTTCCTCGCATCCGACGAATCGAGCTGGATCACCGGCGTCATCGTCGACATCGCCGGTGGCGCCGTGCTGGTGTGAAGGGTGCATTCGCCCCGGCCCGGTCCTCTGACCGGGCAATCGCCTACGGTCAGTCCAAGACGGCCAACCGCGCGATCGCCTCCGGATATGTGTTCAAGACGCCGCAGCAAGGGGCCGCCACGTCCGTGCTGCCGGCGACCTGGCCGCCGCCCGCCTGTGGCAGGCATCCCGCCACATGATCGCGGCAACGTGCGCCTGAACCGTCCGTTCGCGCGCCTTGAGCTCGGATCGGAAGGGCACGCAGCGGAGTGGCCTGACCCGAGCTGCGCCTGAACGTCGCATGATCCCCGGCAGAGGCGCGTGGAGACCCAGGGTTTCCCTCTCACCCTTTTGTCGCTATTGGTAGGTTTGGGCGCTTTGGGGCGGAAGTTAGTGGGTGTATGCAGTGCGGCGGTTTGGGTGCGTAGTAGGTGGCATGGTGGCCGGGTGCTTGGTGGCGGGGTGCTCTGCTCTGCCGGGGCTGAGCGCAAACCAGGCGGCGCCACCCGCCAAGAGCAGCACGCCGATGCCTTCTGCGTCCGTGTCGGCGCAGGAGACGGCCTCGGTGGTCGAGGATTACGTCAAGCGCAACAACGCGGCCAACGAGGCCATGAGTGACAAGCTGCTGGCGGGCTACGAGGGAGGCTCCAGTCTGGTCATCGACAAGGCGTCCTATGCCTCCAGCCGGAAGCTGGGCGGTGACAAGGACTACCAGCCGTTCGGCTACGCAAAGCCCACGTTCTATGTTCCGGCCTCCAAGAAGCAATGGTTCCTGACGACCGCTTACTGGAAGGGCAAGAGCGAGACCGCCAAGGAGCCGACCTATCTGCTGTTCGCCCGTGAAGGGCAGGGCTGGCGGCAGACGTACTCTCCCGACGCTTTCGAGGGAAACACCTCCAAGGAATTGCCGCAGATCGTGAGGGACGCCTCGGGAACGGCTACCGAAGTGGGTCAGGCGGACGCGGCCGGGCTGCTGATGTCGCCTGCCGCGTTCGCCAAGGGCTATGCCGCCCACCTGGTGGGCAAGGGTACCGCGGCGGAGAAGAGCCACTATGCCGCCGACAAGCTCACCACTGGCGCCGCGTCGACCCGGGCCAAGATGAACCAGTATGCCCGGCTCGCCGAGAGTGCCCGGCCGGCCACCTCGTACCCCTCCTACGCCTTGCGCACGACCGATGGTGGCGCGCTCGCCTTCACCACCATCGAGCGGACCAAGCGCTACGACGTGCGCCAAGGGCCGGAACGCAACTACGTCTTCCAGAAGAACAATGGGTTCCTGCGTGGCAAGTACTACACGTACATGAAGATGACGGAGCTGATCCAGGTGGTCGCGCACATCCCGCCGAAGGGCGCAGAGCTCGGCCAGGTCCAGGTGGTGGGCACGTACAACGGCATCATCTCCGGCAGTGGGCGCTGACACCTGCGGATCCACGCTGTCAGGAATGCCGGGGCAGTGGCCAAGTAGGCGATCTCCTCAGCGGTGCCAGGGCGTCCGGCCGGCGCCTGAGCGGCCAACTGGTCGAGGTCGTCGCCCATCTCGGAGGTTCCTTCGGTACGCGTGGGGCCGATCGCGGCTCGGCCGGACGTGTTCCGCCCGCATCAGGCTATGAGCCGTAGCTACAGGCCGTATTCCAGGAGCAGGCAGAGCCAGATCTCGCTGGTGGTGGGGAACACGGGGACGGCGTGCCAGAGCTCGTCCAGGGGCACCTCGGAGGTCACCGCGATGGTGGCCGAGTGGAGGAGATCGACCACTGCCGGGCCGACGAAGGTGGCGTCCTGTGCCGCAAGGGCGTCGAGGTCGTGGCAGGCGCACGGACCGCGACGCGCACAGCGAGTGTTGTCACTTGGGCGGCGGGTAAGTGCCACGCGGGGGTGTGCTCGTTGGACGAATTCGACGTGATCGTGATCGGCGCGGGACCCGCGGGGGAGACGGTCGCCGGCAGATGTGCCGACGGTGGGCTGTCGGTGGCGTTGGTGGAGCAGCGGCTGGTGGGGGGCGAGTGCCTGTACTACGGATGCATTCCGAGCAAGGCGCTGATCCGGCCGGGGGACGTGCTCGCGGCCACTCGCCGGGTACCGGGGGCGGCAGAGGCGCTCACCGGCGCCCTTGATTCGCGGGAGGCGTTCGCGCGCCGTGATCAGCTGGTCGGCGGGTGGGACGACTCGGCGCAGCTGCCCTATTTCGAGGAGAAAGGCGTCACGTTCGTCCGTGGGTCGGGGCGAGTCGCCGACGAGCGGGTGGTCGATATCTCGACGGCCGATGGCGCCACGCGACGGATGACGGCGCACCGGGCGGTGGTGTTGGCCACGGGCACGAGTGCGGCCATCCCGCCCATCGACGGCCTACGCCGCATCGAGGCGTGGGACAACCAGGACGCGACGGCGGCCAAAGACCTGCCCGAGCGACTGCTGGTGATCGGCGGTGGGTTCATCGGCGCTGAGATGGCGCAGGCGTTCCGGCGGCTGGGTTGTCCCGAGGTGACGGTGGTGGAGGAAGCCGAGCGGCTGCTGGTGGCGGAGGAACCGTTCGCCGGTGAGCAGGTGCGGGCGGCGTTCGAGGCTGAAGACATCAACGTCATGACGGGCGTCCGCGTGACCGCCGTTGCGCGGGCGGACGCCGAGGGGCCACTGACCGCGACTCTGGGCGACGGCCGCCAGGTCACCGCCGATGAGATCCTCGTCGCGGTCGGCCGCCGGCCGGAGACCGAGGGCCTCGGTCTGGAGACCATCGGCCTTACAGCCGGCGGATTCGTCGAGGTCGACGGCTGGATGCGGGCCGCTGGCGTGCCGGGCGGCTGGCTGTACGCAGTCGGCGACTGCAACGGCCGCGCGCTGCTGACCCACATGGGCAAGTACCAGGCCAGGCTCGCCGCCGATGTGATCATGGGTAAGGACGTGCCCGAGGCGACCGACGTGGTGCCGCGCGTGACCTTCACCGATCCCCAGGTCTGCGCGGTCGGACTGACCGAGAAGCAGGCCCGCGAACGCGGCTTGGCGGTGCGGACCGTGACCACCGCAACCGGCGACGTCGATGGGGCCCGGGTGCTGGGTGTGGGGATCACCGGCACGAGCAAGCTCGTCGTCGACGCCAACCGTAAGGTGCTGGCCGGTGCCACCTTCACTGGGCCTGGCATGCAAGAGTTGCTGCACTCGGCCACCATCGCGATCGTCGGCGAGATGCCGCTCGACACGCTGTGGCAGGCGGTGCCCCCATTTCCCACGGTCAGCGAGGTCTGGCTGCACCTGCTCGAAAAGTACGGACTCTAGGTTCCGCGCCACGCCTGACGGCGGGGGGCGGAAACGCTCCAAAGCGGTGGTGGACCGACGCCGCGCCGTGCGGATCCTCCAGACGTCGTGCCCGTCCGGCGGCCGGGTGAAGGGCTCAGCTCATCTTCCATCGCCGGCTAACCGAACGAGGCGGCGCCTTAACCCGCTCTTAGCGCGCGATTACCGCTGATCGCGATGTGCTGAGGTCATGCAGATCACCAAGAAGTTCATCATCGTAGGAGCCGGAGTCGTCACGCTGGTCGCGGGCGGGGGCGTGGCCTTAGCCACCGCCGCGTCCGCGACCGCGGCCGAGAGCGTCACTGCGTCTACGGCTACGGCTGCGACGAAGGTCACGAGGAAGCAGGCCATCCGGATCGCGCTCAAGGCGGTGCCGGGCGCCAGGGTCACCAAGGTCGAGTACTACAGCCGGGGCGCGCGGCCGGACGTGTGGGAAGTCAAGCTGATCAAGGGCTCCCAACGGCACGAGCTGTACGTCGCCGTCGCCACCGGAAAGATCATCCACCACGAGGCCAAGCGGGTGGGCCGGGACGACCACGGCGGGCACGACGACGACCGAGGCGGCGACCGGCACGGCGACCGGCACGGCGGCCGGCACGGCGGCGACGACGACTGATCAGGTGGCGCTGGTTCACCTGCCCGCAGGCGAACCAGCGTCCTCCGCTGGGCCCGCAAGGTAACGTCATCGTCACAGGTGCTTCTCGCTGCAATCCGCGCCGGTCCGGTCCTCGAATGCGCGACAGAAACCTGACTGGAGGTCCTCATGGCTCGACGACTCTCCCTCCTGCTCGTTCTGTCCGTCTCGGCGCTGGCGCTGTTCGCCGGCACCATAGCCGGGCCCGCCAACGCCGCGACAGCCATCGAGTACGGGCTGTTCGCCGCTCTGGTGCCCTGAGGGGAAGACACGAGGGCGGATCGAGATCGGGATGATCCTGCATCCGCCCTCCTCGGCACCGCCGCGACCGACCCCGCCCCTTCCACGAGTCAGGCCCGGCGACAAGCCGCACCTGCCCGTGCAGCACGTGCACCGTGACCTCGCCAGGATGCTCGTGTTCGCGTATGTGCTCGCCCTGCCGCAACGCCATCACGGTCTGCCGCAACGAACGATCGTGTCCACCGTGGACAGTGGTGGCACTGCGGCCACTGTCCGCCTCACGGGCATGCGTGAGCAGATTGTGAACGAGCGCGGTCAGCGAAACCTTGGTCATGACCGCGGCGCGCGACGGTCTCGCCGAGCTTCCAACTCCTCCGGGCTGACCGGGGTCAACATCGGCTGCCCAGGCGCGCAGAACATCGTCACCACGAACGCCGACTCCTCGTCGGCGAGGTGGTTGCCGTCCTGGTAGTGGATCACGTCCCCACCGGGCTCCCAGAACGCCTCGCCGGCCCGGACAACCCGCACGGGTTCGCCTTCGAGCTCGAAGTTGATGGCCCCCTTGACCACGAACCCGTACGCGGGCCCGGAGTGCCGGTGAGGTGGCGCGCCAGGGCTGTTCGGCGGCAACGTGACCAGGATCGTCATCGCCTCGGCCCCCTCCGGCGCAGGCGGCGCTCCCGGCACGGTGGCGATCACGTCGATCTTCGGCGGCGGCCCGCTCTTGTCAGGGTTCTCGAGGTGGTGAGCGTGAGCGTGATCGGTGCTCATCAGGATTCCTTCCCGGGAAGTGGCCGGCTCGATCCGGCCGTTCACCAGCTCAGACAAGACAGCGCCCCGATGTGTGACAACGCTCTGAACAGTGCGCCTGCCGGAGACCACGCCGAGCCGGTCTTGCCGGCGCTACTGGGCCGAAGCGAGGCGGCCAAAGAACATCGAGATCGCTCCTCCGGGTCACGTCGACGGTGGTCAGGCGCGCTTGAGGAAGGTGACTACGAAGTGTGAACAGGGACCCGCAGGAGGGCGGTGCGAGCGGGGTGTGCGGTACGGGCAAAGGGAGGGGTGCACGCTGGCGGAGCAGGAGTGGGTACGGCTGCTGGCGGACGAGTGGTTCGAGGGCCGGGGAACCGACCAGGACGGTCGCGCAGTTACGGGTGCACGAGCGGTCCCCGAGGTCGGCTACCAGCTGCTCTGGCAGAAGCTGACGTGTCGCTGACCGCCCCGCTGGTCGCGACGCCCACCACCAAAGCCCTGCGTGACCTGCGCCGCAGAGTCGTCGGTGCTGCTCATCCCTAAAGCGACATTACGTCCAGAGCTCGACGCCGTCGCCCCGCCATCCCGGCTACGAACCCGGACGCCCTTGCAGGCGGCGCTCCAGCTCCGTCGCGCTGTCTTGGGTGAAGTTCCCGCTGATCTCCAGCCGGCTACCCAGGATCGGCTCCGAGATCACCGGCGTGGACAGTACCTTGCCGTCTACCACGATCGCCAGCTGATTACGCGGGGAAGGCTGCGAGTGCAGCTCGGCGGTCAGGCGGCTGAACGCGGCCGCGTCCGCTTCCTCCAGGCTCACCCGCAGCCCCCACTGCTGGCTGTCGAGCATTCCGGCCTGAGCGTCTCCCACCCGCCGCACCGTCATCCCCTCGGCCAGCCGGTAACACGCCGTCCCGTCGGCGCTGGCGACCGTGCCGCTCGTACACGGCGGTGGGCTCAGCTCCAGCACCGGCTGCAGCCGGAACGGCACCGGATCGGCCACCGGCCCCTCGCGTTCGTCGCCCCGTAGGACGACGGCCACCGCGGCGGCGAATAGCGCAAGGAGCACGACGGAACCGGCCACCACCGCCACGATGATCCACGCCGCGGGGGACCGTCGCGGCCGAGGCGGAGGCGGAGGCGCGTAGTAGGGAGAGCTCATTCCAGCTCCAGTAGATCGAGACGTGGCTCGCAGAACAGCATCCAGCACCATAGCCTGTGCGGAGGTACTGGGAACGGGTTCTGGGCTGCGGATGATCAAAATCATTTACCACTACGCGGGGACCGACACCTCTGCAATTCCCCAGCGATGCTGAGGTCGGCTGCCGATCGTCATCCTGCGCGGCCTCGCCAGCGCGGACCGCGAACGTGCCCTGCAGCCGAATCCACTGCTCTCATGCGGTCATCTCTTCCCGAGTCATGCGGTACTCGCTAGCTGGGGGAGGAGTCGTTGCTTGACCGCTCTCGCCGCTTGACCGTCACGCGGCGTCCTGGATGCCGTGTTCATGCCCTGACCGGCCATCGGCGAGTGGACGTGCGCCGCGTCGCCTACCAGGAACACCCCGGACCGGTAGCCCGCGCTTTCCCGAAGTCCGCCAGCGCCTTCCACGTCAACGCTATGTTGCCAACGTCGAACCTCCCAGCCCGTGCTGATAGACCAGCGCGACCAGGTGGGCGCGGTCGCGGGCGCGGACCTTCATCAACGTCCTGCTGACGTGCGTTTTCACGGTCGCCTCGCCGATGAACAGTCGTCCGGCGATCTCGGTGTTGCTCAATCCCTGCGCGACCAGGCTGGTGACCTCCTTCTCACGCTCGGTGAGCCGATCGAACAGCCGTCCAGACGGATTGATCCCCCGGCTGCCCGCCAGCTGGGTGATCAGCCGCCGGGTCAGCCCGGGCGACAGCAGTTCCTCGCCGCCCGCGACGACCCGGATGCCGTGCAGGAGCTGTGGCGGGTCGGTGTTCTTGAGCAGGAAGCCGCTCGCGCCCGCGTCGAGTGTCTCGATGATGTACTCGTCCAGGTCGAACGTGGTCAGGATGAGTACCCTGACCTCGGCCAGGTCCGGGTCGGCGACGATCGCCCGGGTGGCCTCAAGGCCGTCCATACCCGGCATCTGCACGTCCATCAGCACCACGTCCGGGTGCTCCCGCCTGGCCAGCTCGACCGCCTCACCTCCGTCGTGGGCCACGCCGACCACCTCCATGTCGTCGGCGCTCTCCACCAGCACCCGGAAGCCGCCCCGGACCAGCGCCTGGTCGTCGGCGATGAGTACTCTGATCATGTCGGCAGTCCCGCCCTGACCAGGAAGCCACCGCCGGGCCTCGGCCCGGCGGTGAACTCACCGCGCAGCGCGCTGACCCGCTCACGCATCCCCCTGATGCCGTGCCCGTCGCCGCAACCTGCGTCCTCGCCCGCCCGGTTCGTGCGCCTGTCGCCGTTCGCCGAGGTCATCCCACCGTTGTCGCTGACCTCGATCGTCAGCTTGTCCGAAGCGTAGATGATCATCAGACTGACCGTACTCGCCGCCGAGTGCCTGCGGACGTTCGTCAGAGACTCCTGAATGATCCGGTACGCGGTCAGGTCCACCTGCCGCGGCAGCCGCCGCCGCTCCCCGCGAATCGTCAGCTCGGTCCGGACCCCGGCCGCACGGGCGGTCTCGAGCAATGTCCCCAGCCGGTCCAGCCCGCCAAGCCCCGGCGCGGAGTCGCCGGCGCGCAGGCTCCCGAGCAGCGCCCGCACCTCAGTCAGCCCATCGTCGCTGAGCGTCTTGATCGCTTTGAGCGCCTCGATGGCCTGGCGTGGACGCTGCTCCACGACGTGCAGCGCGACGCCTGCCTGGATGCTGATCGCGGCCATCGCGTGCGCGCACACGTCGTGCACCTCGCGGGCGATGCGCAGCC
>NZ_JBFAMX010000392.1:0-9625 GCF_040659615.1 Nonomuraea sp. NPDC049784 | reverse complement strand
TCCCATGACGGCGCGTAGTAGCGGCGGGCCCAGTCGGTGGTGGCGGCGGGGCCGGAGATGCAGATCGCGGCGTTTGCGATCCGGACGTGGACGGCTGTGGCGTCAGCCTGCAGCGTCATGGGCGGGCTCCTTCTGTGTCTGCGGTCAGGTCGGTGAAGGCGGCGGCGAGTTTGGCCGCCGCGGCGTGCAGTTGAGTCGTCTCCTCCGTGGACAGATCATCTTCCGCCCGTCGACCTCCGCCCGGGCCTCCACGCTGACCTTGCCCCGTTCGTCCTTCTCACCTCCGAAGACGCGGCGCAAGACACCACCGCTGAGTGGACAGCGACCGCCACCAACATGAACGGGACCATGAGAGGTCAACTGCTCATCGGCCATGATGAGCCGAAGTCCTTCCTTCAACTGTTCGCCACAGATCCGCGCGCCAACCATCACCTCGACCCCTGACACGACCTCGAGAGGAAGCCTGGCATCTTCACGCAGCCGGTCCTGGCTTGTTACGTGGTCGGGCATGAGCGAGAACTTGTCGGTGGCGTCCGGCAAGCTGAGTCCATGACTGGTGTCTCTCCTCATTGTGCTGGTCAACGGTGTCGTTTACGCCGAGGTCGTGAACGACTGCACGGTGTTGAGCAGGGCGTGACGATCGTTTCCTGGATAGGACTCGTGGTTCACAGCACCTCGAATCAACGTCCCGCACAACGCCTTTTGAAAGGTCTTTCATGACAGCCGATCAGCCGCCCACCTACCCGAGGTGCCACGGCGTGCCCGTCGCCATGGATATCACTGCCTATACGCCCGCTCGCGGCCGACTGATCACAGTCCATGGCTATGCCGCGGGCAATGCTCTGAGGCCGCGTCTGGCTCTGAGCACAATGAACCTGTCGGGAACGTGGTTCCCCTCCACCGGTCGACGCCTACTGGCACCTCATCAACACCCCTGTGATGGTCTGCTCGTTGCGCACGTCGTTTGCACGGGGACACCAGTTGCGGTCCGGCTGCGGGTGGACGCGGCCAAGGCGACCATGATGCGCGGGTAACTTCCTTACAACGTTGTCAACGCCGACGGTTTGGAGCGTATCGACCAAGGACGGAGGGTACGGTAATGACATGAGCGCGCAGCCCGTCGAGGACACACCGCCGTACGACCCGGCCGTGATTCTGCGTGCCCTGCCGCCTGACAAGCGCGCGCACTTCCTCTCCTTGTATGAGAAGGCGGTCGAGGCCGCTCGCCGCCCCGATCAGTACCACCGCCTGCACGAGTTGCTGCACATGTGGTCGCTGAAGGCCAAGATCTACGACAACAACCCTGCGTTTGACCGGACGCCGGAGGAGATCCTTGCTGGGCTTGGCGACGGTATCTCTCTCCAGGAAGCGATCCCTGACTGGGAGCAGCGACTGCGCGCGGCCCGCAGCCGGTGAGTTACCGGATCGAGCTGGCACCCTCGGCACTCGCCAAGCTGGGCGACTTTCCCGATGATGCCATGGCCGCTCTGGTTGAACGGTCGGCGTTGCTGCTCGATGCTCCGTGGGACGCATTTCCCGTGTATCCAGGCCGGTTGGACTTCCGTGAGACCACCTTTGGCGCCTTCGGGATCTTACGGTTCATGGTCGATGACGACCGGGAGTTGATCCGTGTCTACGAGATCGTGTGGGCTGGGTGAGGGTTATCTCCTGAGCGGATCACAGAAGCCCGCGGGGTGCGACGTCGGCTTTGTACACTGCCGGGGGTGATGCTGAAGCGTTGGGAGCCCCCAGCGTGCGGGGGCGAGGGTGAAGGCGGCACGTCCATGCGTGATCAGGCGCTGGCTGCTGCTCGCCAGCGCCGCAGGATGTCCTCGTCGTCACGGTCACCGTGCCAGGAGGTTTCCTCGTCGATCGCGTGCGGCAGCCAGTCTCGGTAGTCCGGGGCATCGGGTGCGATGTCCCGGGTGCCGTCGATGCGGGTGCCGTCGCGCAGCACGATGGAGGCAGGGACGCGAAGGACGCCGCCAGTCAGCATGATCGCGGTCATATGCTTCATCCCCTCCGTCTCATCTGTCACGGTTCCCTGCCCAGCATAGCGTCCTGGCGCGCCGTCGGCAGGGGTGCTGCTCAGCCGATCCCATATCGCCCCGCGAACCAGGTATAGGCCTGCTGGGCGGCATGTTCGTCGCCGAACAGCTGGATGAGACGCCGCGCCCTCCGGATGAGCACGCAGGCGAAGGCTTCAGCGAACAGCTCGGTGACCGTCTCCCGGTAGAGCGGAGCTAGGCGTTCGGCGCTCATGGCATGCAGGCTCGTCCAGAACGGGCCTTGGGACGGCATGTGGTCCATATCGTCGGTCGCGTGCCCCAGCTCGTGGCCCGCCACGCTCACCGACGGTGACGGTACGCTGCCCACCCCGATCGCGCGCCTTGTTGGGTCGTAGACGCCGGCGCTGCGCTCCCACCCGCCCTGCTGGACGGGTAGCGGGATGCCCCGCAAATGCTCGAAGCCTGATAAGTCCGGCACGGCCCCTGGCCCCACGATGATGCCGCCGTGCAGATGAGCGGCCAGCCGGGTGCCCAGGGCGTGCGGCACCGCGGACAACGTCATGATCGCCAACAGGGTTTCAGCAGGAGGGAACGTGCCAGGATCCCACGCCCTATGGACGCGGTCTTCGAGCGCGCCGACATGAAGCCAACCCGGCCGTCCTCTGCTCTGGCTGGCCACCCACGTCCTTTGGTCATCGCTCTGGCACCGGCCGACGTACTTGGCGCATGAGGTGATGGGAGAGAGCCTCGCAGGTGCACCGGCACAGTCGTTGATCGTGAACTCTAGCGGCCGGCGGGTCGCGCCGCATCTACCACTCCAGCTTCCAGAAGTACTCCAATGCCCACCGTTGCGTTCGAGAGTGGCGCGGCAGAAGGAGGATTCAATCGGATCCGCGCCCTGGGAAGGCATGCATCGCCCGGTCCCTCACGATGGACCCTGTCCGCGCCTACGACCTGATCTGGATGCTGTCGGCCGGCGGACCGGGCCGGGAGCTAGCCGTCCGGGAGCGAGTCGTGAGGCAGCCGGTGCCGGCCGCATACTGCCACTGCTGCCCCACCAGGTCGGCGAGCATGCTAGAGGCCGTCGTTATAGCGATGCGACCAGGCTTGACTGTGGCGACGTCGGTCGTTTGGCCCAGGCCCCTCAGCGGCCATGGCCAGCGCCGCGGCCATGGCGACCGCGATTCGCGCGGTGAGAACACCACGGGATGCCCCCGTCTCCGCGCCGATATCGCTTCACCCGCGCGCGGGACCACATCGCTGGCCCACGACATCAAGGTTCAGTTCATACGCCCTTCATCCACGGACCGGCATTCGGGAGAGTCGCCACGCTGGCAGGGTTCGATTCCGGCTCGTGGGCCGGCCTGCGGGCAGCCCACGACTGCGCGCGCCGGTATCTGAATGGCCTCAACCGATGACAGGATCACTGAGCACAACCGCCCAGCCGTTTTCACCACCTGTTCCACGCTGATCGCGTCGTCTCGCTCCCACTCACCCAGCAACGCGGGAACCATTCCCGCCAACGCCGCCATCATCAGCCGTAGCTCTGTCTCCCGCCACTCCAACCGGTCCCTCAACGTCCCCTTGAGGATCATCACCAGCGGATCTGCCCACGCCTGCCGCCCTGCGAGGTGGCGCATCTCCACATGAAGCAGCCGATAGATCCGCCGATCGCTGGTCACATGCTCGACATACGCGCGCACCGCCGCATCGGCCAGCGCGCACGCCTCATCGGAGGTTGCCTCAAGGCGCCGCACCACTGCCGTGACCGCATCATCCAGGCACCGGCTGATCACGGCCGTCAGCAGGTCTTCCTTCGTCTTGAACGACCGGTAGAACACCCGCAACGAGATCTTCGCCCGCGTGCACAAGCGCGCAATGCTCACGTTGGTAAAACCTTTGTCGGCGAAGACTCCGTACCCGATCGCGATCAGCCGCTCCCGCCGCTCCCGCTCGCGTTGCTCGGCACTCTTACCGGCGTACGCCCTTCCCATTCCAGCCTCTTTCGTCATATCGCTCTGGTCGCACACATAGTGGAGCCCTCGGCCAACCGCAGTGCGGGACACGACTGACGATCGGCAATCGGCCAAGGACTTCCCGCCAATCGGCCGCGCAACGGCGAAGTTTGACGGCGATTCCTCTATCCGGCCCGCACCGGGGCCCCTGCAGAAAGGGACAGGGGCTCGCCCCCTGCGGTGGGGTCCCCGGCGCCAGGCCGCCTCCGGCACCGGAGGTGTTCAGCACCCCGTAGAAGTGAGGGGGACGACAAGACTGTCGCTTCCTCAGACTCCTACGGGGCTGTCTACGCGGCTCCGCTACGGCCCTCTACGGCAGACAGCCGTTGCGCATCCGAAGCACGTGGCGGCAGCGTGGGCGGCGCGCCCATCCAGTACAGGCCGACGTCCCACAGGGCGTACCTGCCGACCGCGTCCACGAACCGGTCCCAGACCACCTCAGGGATCTGGAACACCTTCGGCCTCCACCCAGACGGCGCATTGCCCGCGTTAAACCCTTCGTCGATCTCGAACCGCACCCATCCAGGCTGGTCAGGGAGCTTTTCCGGGGTGTATGAGCCTGCCTTGACCTTCTTCGCGAAGCTCACCCAGGCGCCCAGCCGGACCATCATCCGCGACTGCCACCAGCGGACCACAACGAACGGGCCGCACGGATCACGCCGCGCCTCCACATACCCCGGCTCACTCTCGAACCCGGGGCCCTCCGGCTGTCCCTCCCCGGCATCCGGCATGCCGGCCGCGCTCCTGTCGCTCATGAGGCGCCCTCACCGTCGATGCTCGGAGCCGTTCCGGACAACCGCTGCTGGCGAGCCTGGTGGAAATACACCAGGCGACGCACCGCCGTCTCCATCGCCGAGCACGGGCACCACGTGTATGTCCACCGCTCACTCGTCTTGTCCAGGCACCAGCGGAAATGCCACCCCTGCTGCCCCCACTCACACCACACCGCCAGCCCGACCGACCAGATCCCCACCAGTGCTACACCCTCACACTCGGAGATCTTCGACTCAATCCCGTACCGCCTCAGGTGTGCCGCCAGCGTCTGCGCGTGGCTTGCGGCCGGGCTGTCCACCCCGGTCCTCGCCGTCATGGCTTCCTCCCGACCCCGCCCACGAATTCCGCCCTGGCGGCATCGCTTTCGACATAGGGATCCTCCGGATCGGCACCCCGCTGCGGCACCCGGACCACTCCCGGAGACACCGCCTCGACGCCGCCAGCCGCGAACAGGTCCTCGACCTGTTCTTCGGTGCGCAGCACCACTGGAGCGGATGCCCCCCGGTACGCCGCGGCCGCCGCCGCCGTCTTAGCTGTCTTGATCACGTGTGTCAGCACGAGGTAACTGCCCGGGACGGTCACGCGCATCAGCGTGCTGACGACCCCGTGAGGATCTTCGGCATCCGTCACAAAGTGCAGGCTCGACATCAGCAGCACGCGCACCGGCCGGCCGAGGCCCAGCAGTCCTGACGCCGTGGCGAGAATCCGCTCGCGACGGCGTAGATCATCCTCCATCATCACGGTGTGCTCACTGGTAGCCAGCAATGCCCTCCCAAGCAGGACCGCGACCGGGTCATAGTCGACATAAACCGTCCACGCATCCGCGTGAACGTCTTGAGCTACCTCATGCACGTTGCCCATCGCGGGCAGCCTCGTACCGAGATCAAGGAGCTGGCGCACCCCCGACTCAGCCACGAACTGCACCGCCCGGCCCGGGAACGCCCGATTCGCCTGTGCGCACAACGCCGCATCCGGGTTCAGCCGCAGCGCTTCCAGGGCCGCCGCCCGGTCCGCCCCGTAGTTGTCCTTGCCGCCGAGGAAGGAGTCGTACATGCGCGCGCCATTCGGCAGATGCGGATCAATCGCTGGGGATCCACTTCGCTCGGGACCATGCTTGGACAGCGCGTCCAGCTCCGGCCAGCCATTCGTTGCAGGGAGCATGGCTCGACCGTTGCGGATCTACCGGCGACGTCTCTACGTCGCGCGAGCGTCACTTTTCGACATCTGACGACATTGCGCGCCCGGGTCTGGCGCTCTTGTCACCCGGTGGGCGTTACTGGTAGCGCAGACCTATCCGAGACCGGAAAGGCAATCATGGCATACGCGACATTGCTCGCATTGCTGGCGGCCGAGCGCCATTGGACACCTGAGGACGCCGTCACCGAGTTCCAGGCAACGGCTCGGCGCTTGGGCAGCAGCTACGCCCCAAGTACCCGACAATGGGAACGCTGGTGCGCCGGTCAGATCAAGCGTGAGCCCCGTCCTCTGTGTCGCAGGGTGCTTGAAGGGATGTTCGATCGCCCTGTCGCCGATCTGTTTGGCCCGCCGCCGATCGCCGCGGCGGTCGCTCATGGGAGATCCCGCGGCGGGACATCCTCGACATCATGCCATCCTGTCCTGGAGCCCGGTCCGTCACAGATTGATGAGGAAATAGCTCAAGTGGCCGACGACTCAGCCCGCTTCGCCCGACGTATCCGCGGTGTCGACGAGCATGCGCTCGACCAGTTCGACGCTGATGTGCGTCAGCTTGCGATTGACTACCTCAGACGTCCGCCATACCTCACGTTCCGGCGCGTGGCCGAGCTTCGTTCTGAGGTCTTCTCCATCCTTGACGACCGTCATCCGCTGGACCAGGAACAGCGCCTTTACCGCATCGCCGGCCAATTGTGCGGTCTTCTCGCTCACGTGAGCGCCGACCTTGGACACCCTCACGAAGCAGAGACTCACGCGCGCACCGCGCTCGTTTGCGCCAAGATCGCGAATGACGATCCGTTGCGTGCTTATGTCCGATGGGTGCAATCCAACGTCGCTTACTGGCGCGGAGACTATCGGCAAGCCGCTGACATCGCGCACGCGGGACGCGAGCATGCCACCTCGGGCACAGCGCTTCTCAGGCTCACCAGCCAGGAAGCACGAGCGCTGGCTGCCATGCGCGACACCTACACGTTCGACCGAGCGATCGGCGCAGCCCGTGATGCCCGCGACCAGGCCCCAACTGCTGCCGAGCCAGGTGTTTTCCGGTTCAGCCCGGGCAAGGCCGCCTATTACGCAAGTGAAGCGTACTGTGCCCTAGGCCGCCGTGGCGATCTCAGCGAGGCCAAACAGCAAGCCCACGAAGCGATCCAGCTTTTGACGATGGACCCCGACAGCCAAGGCACGGAGCTTCTTGCCGCAGCCCACATCGACCTGGCAGCCGCCCATCTGGCAGCCGGCGAGGTAGACGGATTCGCCGAGCACTTGACTCCTGTCCTGCAGATCGCCCCTGAGCACCGCACAGTGCCGGTGGTTCAACGAGTGCAGAGAATCGCTGCCGGCCTGACAGCGCAAGCGCAGGGGCGTATCGCCGCCGAGCTGAACGAGCGCATTGAGATGTTCGCCCTCCATCATGCCGTCACCCCGCAGCTTCCTGCCGCACCTGAGTAAGGTCAGAAGATCAGCAACAGGAGGTAGGACTTGGCCATTCAGGTGAGCGTCTGTGGACCACGTGACTGTACCGAGGAGGACCGGCGTCATGCCCACGAGGTAGGCCGGCTGCTCGCCGAGCGCGGCGCGGTGGTCATCTGCGGGGGATACACCGGAGTCATGGCAGCCGTAGCCGCCGGAGCCAACGCCGCAGGCGGCACAGTCGTAGGCATCCTGTCGCGTGCAGACCGCGAAAGCAGCAACCCTGACCTGACCATTGTCATCCCCACCGGCATCGGGGAGGCCAGAAACAACGTCATCGTCAATTCCGCAGACGCGGTCATCGTCATCGGCGGGTCCTGGGGAACCCTTTCCGAACTCGCCCTCGCCATGCGTCGCGGACGTGTACCAGTCGTCCAGCTCGGAGGATGGCGTCTCCACGATCAGCAAGGCCAGCCCGTTCCCGGTCTCAGGTACGCGAGTAATTCTCACCACGCCCTAGAGCTCACGGGCTTGTTCTCCTAACTTCCGAACCTCCCGCAACGGCTCACGCTTCGGCTGGACGAGCTCGGGGCCGGGCCGGGGGATTGCGAGGCAGAGACGAGTCGTCTTCGCGATCCAGCTTTGGCGGGGGGTACCCGGCCGCCGAGCGTTCTGTGCCTCACGCTCGACGCTGCCCTTGTCGCTCGTGGGCTCCTTCCGGGTCGAGCGGACCGCGGACAAGATTGCCGCGATGGTGGAAACAGACACCCCGCGGATGTGCCGAAGTTAAGAGAGCCGCCTCGGGGAGGGTCACCCCCTCTGGCCGCCCGCCTTTGAGCGGCTCCTATGAGCGATCAACTGTTGGGGCGTGGGCACTATCGCCACACTTCACACACCGCGACCAGAACGTTACATGACATCACAGGAGGCACGAGAGACGATAACGGCACCCCCAGTGCCTTCAGCGAGGAACGCGCCCTATATGCACGAATCCGCCGCAGCTCTCAGACTCCTGATCATGAGGGCGCGTCAAGCCGTGCAGGAGATGACAGAGGAAATCGAGCGCGCGAAGTCCCACGGGCTTGCCGTGCTCCACGAAGGACAGCTGGCGGATCAGATCGGGCAACGTCGCCGGTGGATGTAGGACGGGCTGCGGGCCCTGGCCGCCTACCAGCAGGCCCTGGCCACAGGAAATGCTGCCGAGTCGGCCATGCTGCTGGTGACGATACAAGTACTTCAGGCGCTGTGGCACGAACGCGGCAGGCTCGGCGTCGGGCTCAGCGCCAGCCTGAGCAGGCGCAGCACCGGCCGGTCGGGCATGAGCGTGATGATGACTCGCCGCAGGCATCCTGATGGGCCAGGCGACATGAGTGCCACTGGGATCGGCAGCGCTGGCGGGTGACCGTCTCTCACGGACCTGCTGCCACCGTCTGCTGTCGACGATCGTGCAATGAGGAGCGCTGCAAAAGGTGGGGTGAGCTGGCCGTCAGTGACAAGGCTGGCCATGGTGGCGGCATAACCGATGAGATGAGGGCCCTTGCGCTGGTTTGCGGTGCCGTCGGCGGCGTGCGCCACATGGGCGGCTGGTGAGCTACTGAGTAGCATGGCCGGACTGTTCCGTTGCGCGCGCGTCGAAGCGGAGGGTGGCCGCCGATGATCCCCACACTGCACCGAGCCAAGGGCAGTGCCGCGCTAACGGGGCGAGCAAGCCCGGCGAACGTGGCCCTTTCGGCCCGTACGGAGAAAGTGCCGAGCACGAGATCTACCACGACCAAGATGAGCTGCCGGGTCCACAGGCCCCCTGCCCAGGACCTGGCGGCGACGTCCGCGCCTCCCCATCCACGAATGCACGATGCAGCCTGCTCCGACCGCCTCCGTATTGTCGGCGATTCGCCCGAGGGGTGACGGTCACATGGTGGGCGAACGCCGCGGACGGCAAGCTCATGGCGATCGCCAACCCTGCCCAGACCTTTGGTGACGTCCCCGGCCGGGGCATCTTCGCGAAAGTCGGTCAGCCGGCACGCCGCTCAGCTGTCATGATCAGCAGGTGAGACAGCGTGCGACGCGCCATCTCTCCGGGGAATCATCCAGCCGGGACGTCGGCGTTCCCTTGCGGAACGTTGCAGGGCCAGCAGCGGCCTCCACGCCCCCCAGTCCCCCGGGCGGCGCCGCCCAGGGGCAGCGCCACCCCCGATCAAAGCGTGGCCCCGTCGAGAACGGAAG
>NZ_JBFAMX010000391.1:0-9635 GCF_040659615.1 Nonomuraea sp. NPDC049784 | reverse complement strand
TTCTCCTCTTCCCACCCGCCCACTGCGCGGCTTTCGACCTGTGGGGGTAGTGCGCGTGGTGGCCCGGCCGGCCCCCACGTTCGCCCCGCCGGCCGGCCCCCGACCCGGGCGACGGCACAGAGGACTGGCGGCGCATCGCCCACATCCACGAGCCACCGCGCGCGCCGGCCGGTCTCCTCGAAGCTCACCCGGCCCACCTGCACATCGACATCCTGCCCCGAGGCCAGGGCTCGGGCCTGGGCCGCCGGCTCATCACGACCCTCGTCGACGCCCTGCGCGCCCGTGGCGTGCCCGGCCTGCACCTCGGCGTCGGCAGCGGCAACCCCGGAGCCTTCGCCTTTTATCTGGCCATGGGATTCCACGAGGAACACCGCGCCCCCTGGGGTTCCACGATGACCATGGACCTGCGTGCCTGAGGCCGCGGGTGCTATGCGGTGCTCGTGCGCAGGGGTCCCGCCTCCTCCGTGACGCTCCCGCTGCACGTGGCACAGCGCCACGCACGTGGTGCGGCGGTGCCGCTAGACGTCGAGGCGGCACAGGCCCTCGGCGAGGGCCTTGGTGGTGAGGCGGGTACGGCTGTCGCAGCCGAGCTTGGCGAAGATGTGCTCCAGGTGGGTCGTCACCGTGCGGACGCTGAGGACGAGCGCGGCGGCGATCTGCGGGTTGGAGTCGCCGGCCGCCACCCGGGTGAGCACGTCCACCTCGCGCCCCGTGAGGTCGTACGGCAGGAGACACGGCCGCTCGGCCACGATGGCGCCCTGCAGCGCCCCCTGGAACCCGACACCGGCCCTGAGCAGCCGTAACTCGTGCCAGCACCCGTCATGGCCGAGCCAGAGCCCGTGCCGGCTCAGCTCTCGGGAGTCGATGAACGCCCGGGCGAACGCGGCCACCGCCGGATCCTCCCACAGCACGGCCGACGCCTCGTGCCCGGGAACCTGGCGCCGGGTCCCCACCCGGTCGAACGCGACCGCCCGGTAGTCCGGCGGCAGCCCCACCGGGTCGATCACACACCTGGTCAGGTCGGTGACGTGCGCGAGCATCGGGCTGACCGCCGCGACCAGCGCCCCCGTGATCCACGGGAAGGCGTCCCTCGTGGCCAGGTGCAGCAGTCCCGTGTAGCGGCCCTCGCTCAGGAACAGCGGCGCCGTCAGCCCGGCCCGCCACCCGTAGGGGGCGAGGTGGCGCCGGAAATAGCGCTCGGTGTCCGGCTCGGGCATGCGTACCGGGGCTCGGGTGGCCATGGCCCTGCGGTACGCGTCGAGCCCGGCGTACTCCTCGGCCGCGTCATGATCGATGCGCCGGTGGCCGTCCGAGACGACGCTGTGGTGGCGCCCCGTGGCCGGATCGAAGGCGACGAACTCGTACGCGTCGACCGGGACCACCCGGCGCAGCGCCGCCATCGCCCCATGCGCGCCGCCGCCACCGCCCGCGACCTGGTAGCCGACCTCGGCGAACGCCTGCAGCTGGCAGACGTCCAGGGTGATCTCGGCCACCGAGCCTTTATATCATTTGCCAATCCTTGAGGTCTTCTTGAAACTTTTTTTCACGAGCGTCCGAATGCTACGGTGAGAGGCATGCAGCGCGCCTTCGTCACGACGACGCCGGACACCGTCCCGGCGCGCTGAATCCATGCTTCCCGGGCGAACGCCCGGGAGCTGGTCGTTCGCCCTTTCCGTGAAAAGGACGATCATGAACGACCACCGCAGACTCGGCCGCGAGCTGGGCATCTTCGACACCGACCCGCTGATCGGCTCGGGCCTCCCCTACTACCTCCCCGCGGGCGCCGCCCTGCGCAAGGCCATCGAGGACTACGTCCACGAGCTCGAACGCCGCAACGGCTACCAGCACGTCAACTCGCCCGTGCTCGGCAAACGCGAGCTGTACGAGAGATCGGGCCACTGGGCGCACTACGCGGAGGACATGTTCCCGCCCATGAACGTGGGCGGCGAGGAGTTCGTCCTGCGCCCCAGCCTGTGCCCGCACCATGCGCTCATCTACCGCTCGCGCCGGCGCAGTCACCGCGGGCTGCCGCTGCGCCTGGCCGAGCTGGGCGGGCAATACCGCTCGGAGCTGTCGGGCGTCCTGGGCGGCCTCACCAGGGTGCGGGCCATCCAGCTCAACGACGGCCACGTGTTCTGCGCACCCGAGCAGGCCGCCGCCGAGGTGGCGGCCGCGCTCGACCTGGTCGAGGCCGCGCACGCCCAGCTCGGCATCCGGGCCGCGCGCTATCGGCTGTCGCTGCGCGGCGACGGCGGCAAGTTCGTGGACGACCCGGGCCTGTGGGCGCGCTCCGAGGCGATCCTGCGCGACGTGCTGAAGGAGCGCGGCCGCGACTTCGACGAGGAACGCGGCGAGGGCGCCTTCTACGGCCCCAAGATCGACATCCAGATCGTGGACCCGGCGGGCCGTGAGACCAGCCTGTCGACCGTCCAGGTGGACTTCTTCCAGCCGGAGCGCTTCGACCTGGGCTACGTCGGGGGCGAGCGCCCCGTCATGGTGCACCGCAGCGTCGTCGGCAGCATCGAGCGCCTGCTCGCGCACCTCATCGAGGTCCACGGGGGCGCGTTCCCCGCCTGGATGGCGCCCGTACAGGCCGTGGTGCTGCCGCTGTCGGACGCCGAACTGCCCGCCGCCGCGAGCCTGCTGCGGCGCTGCCTGGCCGCCGGTCTGCGGGCCGAGCTGGCGCCCGCCGACCGGGGCAGCCTCGGAGCCAGGATCAGGGCGCATCGGCTGGTGCCGTACCAGCTGGTCGTGGGGCCACGCGAGGCGGCGAGCGGCGGGGTGGCGGTGAGGCTCCGCGACGGCAGCCAGGCGGGTGACGTGCCCGTGGAGCGGCTTGCGGAGAAATCGCGACCTTTGTTCTAGAACCCGGAATCGAAAGGGTAACGGAGTCTTCCCTCGGCGCGTAATGGACTCGTAAAGTCCGCTGCAACGCCGTGTCGGGGAGGATGTTTTGACCGAGCTGAGCGACCGCGAGGCCGAGCTTGTTTCCGCTCACGAACAGGAACGCCCGGCGCGGGAGCTCAGCGGAGGTCTTCGGCTCGGCGTGTGGATCGTGGGCGGGCTGTTGTCGGCCTATTCGCTGGTGGTGGTGTTCTGGCCGATCGAGGCACTCGAGCACCGGATGACGTTCCTGGCGGCGGCGCTGCCGCTGGTCTTCCTCTGCTACCGGTCGGGCGTGCCGTCGCTCCTGTTCAGGCGCGGTGCCCGCGACGGCTCTCCGGCCGGGAGCCCGCCCGTCAAGGCGCCGCCGGATGCCTCAGACGTCCCGGCCGAGCCGGCGGGGACGCGGCGCCCGGAACGGCCGACCGTCGCGGACTGGGTGCTGGCGGCGCTCGCGCTGGCCGTGCTCGTCTATCCGCTGCTCGACTTCGAGGCGTTCCGCGAGCGGGGCTCCGGCGCGGCGCTCACGGGCCTGGACATCGCGGCCGGTCTGGCGCTGACGGTGCTGCTCCTGGAGGCGGTACGGCGCACCGTCGGCTGGTCCCTGACCATCATCTGCATAATTTTCCTGATTTATGCCTATTACGGCTCATATTTGCCGATTAACTGGACGATCGGCCACCGGGGGTTCGACCTCGGGCAAATCGTGTCGCAGCTCTACACCGGCACCGAGGGCTTCTTCGGCGTCCCCATGCAGGTGGCCGCCAGCTACATCATCCTTTTCACGATTTACGGCGCCGTGCTCGACTACTCGGGCGCCAGCAAGTTCTTCATCGACCTGAGCTTCGCCGCCTTCCGCAAGTCCCGCGCCGCCCCGGGCCGTACCGTCACCACGGCCGGCTTCCTGCTCGGCACCGTGTCGGGATCGGGCGTGGCCACCACGGTCAGTCTGGGCAGCGTCGCGTGGCCGGTGCTGCGCCGGGCGGGCTACCCGAAGGAGCCGGCGGGCGGCATCCTCGCGGCCGGCGGCATCGGCGCCATCCTGTCGCCGCCCACGCTGGGCGCGGCGGCGTTCATCATTGCCGAATACCTCCAGGTCAGCTACCTCGAGGTGCTCCTGTACGCGACGATCCCCACGATCCTGTACTACCTCGGCATCTTCCTGGCCATCGAGATCGACTCGCGCCGCTTCAGCACCCACGCCGTGGAGGTGGACGCGCCCAAGGCGGGCCGCCTGCTGCTGCGCTTCGGCTACCACTTCAGCTCGCTCATCCTCATCATCGTGCTGATGGCGCTGGACAGGTCGGCGTTCCAGGCCGTGGTCATCGCCACCGGCATCGCGTTCGCGCTTTCGTTCCTCGACCCGGAGCACCGGATGGGGCCGAAGCGCGTCGCGCAGGCGCTGGCCAAGGGCGCTCTCGAAGTGCTGCCGGTGACCGCGGTGTGCGCGGCGGCGGGCATCATCGTCGGCATCATCACGCAGACCGGCCTCGGGCTGAACCTCGCCGACATCATCGTGGACGTCGCCGCGGGCAACCTGATCCTGACCACGCTCATGTCCGGCATCGCGGTCATGCTGCTGGGCCTGGCCGTGCCGGTGACCGCCAGCTTCATCATCGCCGCGGTGATCATCGGCCCCGCGCTCTTCGCCCTCGGCGTCACCAAGGCCGAGGCGTACATGTTCGTTTTCTACTACGCGGTGCTGTCGGAGGTGAGCCCGCCCACGGCGCTGTCCGCGGTGGCGGCGGCCGCGATCACCGGCGGCAACACGTACAAGACGATGATGATGACCTGGCGTTACACGCTGCCGGCGTTCCTGGTGCCGTTCGCCTTCGTGCTGACGCCGAACGGGCAGGCGCTGCTCGGCCAGGGACCGATCGGCACCGTGCTGCTGATGGCCGCCGTCTCGGCGATCGCCGTGGCGGCCCTGGCCATGGCCACCGGCGGGCTGAGCCGCTGGCCGGAGCGAGTGCTGGCGGCGGTGGCCGCGGTGCTGCTGCTGTTCCTCGAGCCCGTCCCCATCGTCGCCGGCCTGGCCGTCCTGGCCGTGGCCGCGGCCGTGCACCTCGTCAGAAGAAGGAGAGTGGACCCAGCGTGAAGCGGATCTTTGCGATACTCGCCGCGACCGTCCTGACCGCGGCGGGTTGCGGCGGCGGTGGCGCGGGCGGCTCGGGCAACCGGCTTTCGATCGCCACGGGCGGCACGACGGGCGTCTATTACGTGTACGGCGGCGGCCTGGCCAAGCAACTGTCGGCGAACATCGCCAACACCCAGGCCACCGCGTCGGTCACGTCGGCCTCCGTCGAGAACATCAAGCTGCTGGTCTCGGGCAAGGCCGACATCGGTTTCGCCCAGGCCGACACCGCGGCCGACGCGGTCAACGGCAAGGACACCTTCACCTCGAAGCAGCCCGTCAAGGCCATCGCCCGCATCTACGACAACTACGCGCACCTCGTGGTCTCGCCCGGCGTCAGCGCGACCAAGGCGGCCGACCTGAAGGGCAGGCGCGTCTCGCTCGGCCCGGCCAACTCGGGCACGCAGGTCGTGGCCAGGCGCGTCCTTCAGTCCGCCGGGATCAACCCGGACACCGACATCACCAAGCAGCAACTGTCGATCAGCGAGGCGGTGCAGGCCGTCAAGGACCGCACGATCGACGCGTTCTTCTGGGTCGGCGGCCTGCCCACGGCGGGCATCACCGACCTGGCCACGAGCAAGCCGGACATCAAGATCCTCGACACGAGCGACGTGCTGGCGAAGATGCAGTCCACGTACGGCCAGCAGTACGCCTCGCACGACGTGGACCTGTCCCTCTACAAGCTGTCCGGCACGATCAAGACCGTCGTCATCCCGAACGTGCTGCTGGTGCCCGACGAGATGAACGAGCAGCTCGCCTACGACATCACCAGGACCCTGTTCGAGAAGAAGGCCGAGCTGGCGGCCGTGCACCCGGAGGCGAAGAAGCTCGACGTCAAGCTGGCCCAGCAGGTCGCGCCGGTCCAGCTGCACCCCGGTGCGGCCCGCTACTACAAGGAAAAGGCCTGACGAAGCTGCTGGTGGCGCTCGCGGCGGTGGCGGCGCTCTGCCCCGGCTCCGGCGCCGGGCGCCTCACCGTGAACGGCCTGCCCGTCGTCTCCGGCGCCTTCTCGATCCTGTACGTGCATTCGATCTACAAGGCGCCCTCCGCGGAGGTGTTCACCGTGGAGGGGCGTCGTTTCACCATGCGGGCGGTCGTGTCGTCCAACGAGAGCGTCCTGGACTACTACGCGCTCGACGGGACGCGTACGCGCACCTCGGACGGCGCGTGGGTGCTGCGCCTCGCCGCGCCCGCCACGTACGAGGAGCTGTCCCTGCTCACCACCTCGATCGGCCGCAGGACCCTCGCCTCGGGCGGCCGCTGCCTGCCCCTCTACCCGGCGTACGGCGCCGCGCAGGTGCGGCTGGCCGTCGAGGCGCGGCTGGCCGTGCGGAGCGAGCCCTGCCCGTCGCTCTACAGCCAGTCCTTCTTCTTGAAGACCGTGTACAGCGCCACGGACGTGACGGCCGTCAGGATCGAGGCCGTCCAGAAGCCCCACGGCTGGCCCTCGCCCGGATAGGGCACGTTCTGGCCGTAGAAGCCGCTGATCGCGGTGGGGACGGCGATGATCGCGGCCCAGCCCGTGAGCCGCTTCATGATCTCGTTCAGCCGGAATCCCTGCTGGGAGAGCCGGGTCTCGCGGGCGTTGGCCAGCATGTCGCGGATCGACTCCACCCATTCGGCCACGCGCAGCACGTGGTCGTAGACGTCGTCGTAGTACGGGATCATCACGGGGTCGGCGATGAGCTCCTGGTCGCGGCGGAGCAGGGTGCCGACCACCTCGCGCATCGGCATCGAGATCTTGCGCAGCCTGGTGGTGTTCTTCCGCAGCTCGTACATCTTGCGCTGCAGCTCCCTGCCGTCCCGCACCCCGTCTTCCTCGAAGAGCGACTCCTCCAGGGCCTCCGCCTGCGCGTCGAGGTCCTGCACCAGGTCGAACTGGCTGTCGACCACGTAGTCGAGCAGGCCGTGCAGCAGGAACGACACGCCGTGCTCGGCCAGGCGGGAGGCGGCGTTCCAGCGCTTGACCACCTCGCCGATGTCGAAGTGGTCGCTCTCGCGTACGGTGACCAGGGCGTTTCTGGTGACGAAGACGTTCACCTCGACGGGGTCGAGCCGGCCCTCGTCGAAGTGCACGCCATAGACCGTGATGAACAAATGGTTGTCGTAAATATCGACCTTCGGCCGCTGATGGTCGGAGAGCACGTCCTCGACCGCCAGCTCGTGCAGCCCCAGCTCCTCGCTGATCACGCCCAGGTCCGTGGGCGAGGGATGACACAGATCGAACCAGACCGTGTTGTCCTGGTCTCCCACATAGTCGGAGACCTCCTCGATCGGGAACCCTTCCTTCTCGAGGACGCCATTCCTGTACAGACGCGTATGCACCTAGACGAGTCTGGCAAATCTTCGCGCGTTACGCACAGCCGCTCCTTCAGGATCGTTGTTGAAATAGACGTACACGTCCTGCCAGCCCGCCTCGTGCACGCGTCTCGCCCAGGTCTTCAGCGCGGTGTCGCCGTATGACCAGTGGGCCGGCCCCTCGTGCATGCGAACGTACCCCCACTCGGCGGTGCGCCACAGCGGATTCTGCGGCTTGCCCAGCCGGTCCGCCCAGCACAGGGCGGCCTCGTGCGCGTCGAGGATCTCGCGTATCTCCTCCGTCCACCAGGACTCGTGCCGCGGCTCCACGGCCACCCGCACGCCCGCGGGGAAGCAGCGCAGGCACCGGTCGAGCCTGCCAGGGTCGGCCTTCAGCGTCGGCGGGAGCTGCAGCAGGACGGGCCCGAGCTTGTCCTTCAACTCCGACGCGCGGCTCATCAGCCGCTCCACCGGCTCCTCAGGGTCGGCCAGCCGCTTGATGTGGGTGAGGAACCTGCTGGCCTTGACCGCCATCACGAATCCGGGGGGCGTGCGGTCCCGCCAGGCCGCGAAGTTCTCGGGGCTCGGCAGCCGGTAGAACGCGTTGTTGCTCTCGACGGTCGGGAACTCCTCGGCGTACATCTCCAGCCAGAGCCGCTGCGGCACGCCCTCCGGATAGAGCACCCCGCGCCAGTGCCTGTACTGCCACCCCGAGGTGCCCACCAGCGACGACATGCTTTACGCCTACCCAGCGGGGGGCCATGCAGTACTGTCGTCCCCCGAGGAGGACATCGACGTCAAAGGGGGACTTCGAGTGGGCGCCGGTCACGCACATCCCCCCAGTTCCCGGCGGACGGTGGTGGCCGGCCTGGCCGTGCTGGTGCCGCTGGCGGTCGTCACGCTGGCGGCCCTGCTGTGGCTCTGGCCGGACGGCAAGGCGGACACCGGAGCCGCGCAGTCCAGCGTGCAGCGCGTGACCGGGACGGTCACCGGCATCCAGCTCAAGCAGTGCCCCGCCGCCCCGGAAGGCGCGCCCCAGCCGGACCCCGCCACCTGCGGCAACGCCGTCGTCCGGGTCGACGGCGGCCAGGTCATGACGCTCCGGCTGCCCAGCGGGCCGGGCGCGCAGCACTTCGCCGCGGGCGACGACGTGATCCTGCTGCACGGCGCGGACGGGAAGTACCAGATCTCCGACCACGACCGGACGGCGCCACTGTGGGTGTTCGGGGCGGCGTTCGCGCTGGCGGTCATCGCCTTCGGCCGCTGGCGCGGGGTGACGGCGCTGGTCGGGCTGGTCGTGACGTTCGTGCTGCTGCTGACATTCGTCATCCCCGGCATCCTGGAGGGCGAGTCGCCCCTGCTAGTGGCCATCGTGGGATCTGCGGCGATCATGCTGACCGTGCTCTACCTCACGCACGGCTTCTCACTGTCCACGTCCGTGGCCGTGCTGGGCACGCTGGCCAGCCTGACGCTCACGGGCGTGCTGTCGTACGGGGCGCTGGGGTTCGCCCGGCTCAACGGCATCACCGACGACAGCGCGCTCGCGCTCGACATGAGCCTGAAGATCGACACGCAGGGGCTGCTGCTGGCGAGCATCATCATCGGCGCGCTGGGGGTGCTCGACGACGTCACGGTCACGCAGGCGGTGACGGTGGCCGAGCTGGCCCACGCCAACCCGTCGTACGGCTTCACCCGCCTCTACCGGGCGGCCGGCCGCATCGGCCGCGCGCACATCGCGTCGGTGATCAACACGATCATCCTGGCGTACGCCGGGGCGTCGCTGCCGCTGCTGCTGCTGTTCAGCATCGGTCAGCAGCCCTTGGGCGAGGTGCTCACGACACCGGTCATCGCCCAGGAGATCGTCCGCAGCATCGTCGGCACGGTGGGCCTCATCGCCGCCGTCCCGATCACCACGGCGCTGGCGGCCCTGACGGCCTCCCGCCACCACCCGGAGAACCACCCTGCGGAGGAGACCCACGACGGCGGCTTCTTCGCGCCGCGCGACGCCCAGGAAGACCTCTTCACCCCGTCGGAGCGGCCGGCCCGTCACCGACGCCGTGCCCGTACATAGGGATCAGTAGGCCTCGATGCTGCCGTCCACCCGCAGCTTGCGCCGGGCCCGCTCGTAGAACGTGGTGCCCAGCCGGACGACCTTCGCCGCCCCGGGCCACGCGGCCACCGTGATGACGTCGCCCGGGCACAGATGCGCCACCACGGCCCCGTCGACCTCCACCGCCAGCCTCCCGCTGGTGGACAGCACCTCCAGCGTCACGTCCTCGTCGGCGGGCAGCACCAGCGCCCGGTTGAACGCCGAGTGCGC
>NZ_JBFAMX010000390.1:0-9656 GCF_040659615.1 Nonomuraea sp. NPDC049784 | reverse complement strand
ATGTTCGAGGCGGGCATCCTCGACCCGGCCAAGGTGACGCGCTCCGCGCTGCAGAACGCCGCCTCCATCGCGGCGCTCTTCCTCACCACCGAGGCCGTCATCGCGGAGAAGCCCGAGAAGACCCCTGCCGCTCCGGCCATGCCGGGCGGCGGCGACATGGACTTCTAAGACGCTCTTCGACTTCGTCTCGGTCGACCTCCACCGGGCGGCCGCGATCGCGGGCCGTTTCCGCGACGGCGTCCGCGCCCTTGTCGCGCAGGGGGCTCGCGGACTACAACCGAGGCTGACGGCCGGGACGTCCCGGCGATGCGGCCCAGCCCGCGCCGATCACCGTCACAGCCCCGGCCACGACGAGCCCCAGCAGTACACCGGCGACCACCAGCGTGAGCTCGTCCGGGCGGATCAGCGGCTGGCCGCGCAGCGCCTGCCACAACGTGAGGCCGGTGAGTCCGGCGTACCCGGCGGAGGCGACGAGGACGAGCCGGGTTCGGACGGTCTCCGCACCCAGCAGAGGTACCCGCCCGGCCAATAGTGACAGCAGTATGGCCAGCAGAGGCAGCACCTGCAGCGCATGGATGCCGATGAAGTGCGTGACCCGCAGGTCGCCTCCGGCGGTGTTCCAACCGGTGACCGGCATGATCGGCCCACCGTCCACGACGCCCACGCTGTGCCCGCCGATGATCCCGGCGAAACCGCCGTCGCGCAGCGAGTCCCGCTGCGCGGCGGTCGGCCGGGTCATCATGAAGGCCACCCCCATGCCGAACAGCGAGATGACAGTCCCGGCGCGTACCGCCCAGGTGAGCGGTCGGCCGCCGATCTGCCGGCGCATCAGGAAGACGGCGACGACGAGGTTGGCGAGCCAGAGCAGGGCGATCGACGTGGCCATGGTGGCCCACAAGACGGCGTCGAGGGGGGTGGCGACGTTGAAGTGGCTCTGGCGGCCCCGCACCACCTGGCCGACGATGATCACGTACTCGATCGCCAGCGAGGCCGCGATGACCGCCGCGGACCATCGGACCAGCCGATGCCGTGGCAAGTAGGCCACCAGCCACGACCAGGTCACCGCGTAGATCACGATCGACACCGCGAACTTGAACGGTTTGAACCAGATCGGCGCACCGACCAGGACGCGATCGTCCAGCACGATTCCGGCGAGCGAGATCACAACGAACGGCGCGGTCGCGGCCGCGACCAGCAGCAGCGGCCGGTGCCACTCCTTGACGCCCGGCCATGGAGTCGTCTCGTGCATCGCTGCCATCTCCCTGTCGTCAGCCCGGAGGGGACGTCGCTCCAGGTGCGGACCATGCGACGCATGCCAGCAGCATCGATGGGACAGGAGGTTCGCGGATCGCGGCGGCGGCGAGCTTGTCCGTTTCGCTGGGATTTCTGTCCGCATAGCTCAGCCGCTCACTCGTATGGTGGAGCCATGGTGGGGCGGCTGATCGTCGTTGTCGGTTTCGACGGCATCGAGCTCGTCGACGTCGCGTGTGTGACCACCGGCTTCGACTTTGCCAACAAACAGGGTGCCGACCCGGCGTACCAGGTCGTGTTCGTGACCCCGATGGGTCGGCCCGTGCGGTCTGACTCCGGGCTCGAGTTGTCCGGGCAGGGCCGGATCGACGGGATGGACGGCCCGATCGACACCCTGATCATCTCAGGTGGGCAGGGCCACGAGGCCGCCGCCGCCAACCCGCGGTTCGTCAGCCACGTCGTACGGCTCGCCGGGCTGTCGCGGCGGGTCGCGTCGGTGTGCACCGGGGCGACCGTGCTGGCCGCCGCCGGGTTGCTCGACCACCGGCGGGCCACCACGCACTGGTACGAGGCCGGACGGCTCGCCACGCGTTTCCCTCAGGTGCACGTCGACCCGGCGCCGATCTTCGTGCGGGACGGCGCGGTGGCGACGTCGGGCGGGGTCACGGCTTCTCTGGACCTCACGCTCTCCTTCATCGAAGAGGACCACGGAGCCGAGATCGCCCGTCGCGTGGCCATGGGCATGGTCACCTACCTGAAGCGTCCCGGGAATCAGGCGCAGGTGAGTCTGTTCAACAAGATTCCGCACTCCGACCAGGTCCTGGTGCGGCGGGTCATCGACCACGTGATCAGCCATCTCGACGGCGATCTCAGCGTCGCCGGCCTTGCCGCGCTCGCGGGGGTGAGCGAGCGGCATCTGAGCAGGCTGTTCGTCGAGTACGTCGGCCGGACCCCCTCGCGGCTGGTCCGCGATGCGCGCCTCGAAGCGGCCTCCCTGCTGCTCACCGCAACGCGCGAGCCGGTCGCCGCCATCGCCCGCCGCTGCGGGTTCGCCTCCGCCGAGTCCTTACGGCAGGCGTTCGTGGCATGGGCCGGCGTCTCGCCTTCGCGGTTCCGGTCCAGCGGACCCGGTTACGCCTAGCCGTGCTCACCTCTTGATGAGGGCGTCGAAGGCCGTGCACAGGAGGCGGACGCTCTGCTGGAACTTCTCGTCCTGGCTCGGGAGAGGTGTCTCCTGGAAGACGTACGGGAAGCGTTCGCGCAGGTCGGCGGTCTCTGCGGTGACGGCCGGTGTCTGGGGAGCGCTCTGCTCCTGGAGGACGAAGCCGGTGACGTGGCCGAGGAGGGTGTCGGCGGCGATGATGCGGGGCTCGCTGGGGACGCCGGCCTCCACGAGGGTTCGCAGGAGACGTTCCATGAGGGACAGGGCGCCGGGGCTGAGCATGCTGGGGCTGCCGGCCAGCAGGATGGCGCCGCCGGGATGTCGCTGATGGCCTTGCTGCCTCACCAGGTGACCGGCAGCCGCCACACCCCGTAGGCAAGCGCGCTCTCGCGCATCGGGACCTCCTCCGGCGCGACCGCCAGGCGGAGGGTGGGGAAGCGCTCGAACAGCGCACCGTAGGCGATGCGCATCTCGATGCGGGCGAGTTGTTGTCCCAGGCACTGGTGCACGCCGTGCCCGAAGGCCAGGTGCTGCCGGGCGTTGCCGCGGTCGAGCCGCAGGGTGGCGGGATCGTCGAACCGCTCCGGGTCGCGGTTGATCGCGGGCAGCCCCATGACCACGGTCTCGCCCTTGCGGATGAGCCGGCCGCCCACCTCGACGTCCTCCAGGGCGGCGCGGTTGGGCGCACCCATGTGGACGATGGTCAGGTAGCGCAGCAGTTCCTCGACCGCGGTGTCGGTCAGCGAATCGTCGACGCGGAAGGCGTCTAGCTGCCCAGGGTGCCGCAGAAGGGCGAAGGCGCCGAGGGCGAGCATGTTGGCGGTGGTCTCGTGCCCGGCCACCAGCAGGGTCAGGGCGATGTTGGTCAGCTCCTCGTCGCTCAGGTCGCCGTCGGTGATGAGGCCGCTGATCAGGTCTTCCGCGGGTTGGGAGCGCTTGTGCCCGACCAGGTCGCGCAGGTAGCCGGCCAGGTTCGCCATGGCGGTCATGGCCTGCGCCTCGGAGTTGTCCAGGTCGACGAGCAGGGTGGTCTCTTTCTCGAAGAACTCGTGGTCCTCATAAGGGACGCCGAGCAGTTCGCAGATCACGAGGGAAGGGACCGGGAGCGCGAACGCCTGCACGAGGTCGACGGGCGGACCGGACTCGGCCATGGCCTCCAGCCGGCCGGCGACGACCTGGGCGATGCGCGGTTCGAGAGCCTTCATCCTGCGCACGGTGAACTGACCGGTGAGCAGGCGCCGATACCCGGTGTGCCCGGGCGGATCCATGTTGGCGAACCAGCCGGGCGCGGCCGGCTTGTCGTGTCCGCCGGGGCGGACGTTCGGCCGGGGTAGCGGGGAGTGCTTGAGCTCTGGCCGGACGCTGAAGCGGGAATCGGCCAGGATCGCGCGGGCGGGGTCATAGCCGGTCACGAGCCAGCCGACATGGCCGTCAGGGAAGGCCAGGCGGGCCAGCGGCTGGGAGGCGCGGTGTCGCTCCAGCTCGGGAGGCGGATCGAACGGGCAGCCGGGCTCACGCCGGACGGGCAGGGTCACCGGGGTTTCGACGTTCTGATCGCTCATCGGGTCAACTCCAATGCGGGGTCGCAGCCCTCTGCGTTTCTGACAGTGGACTCTCTTGTGAGAGTACACCATCATTTTTTGAGTACGGCAGAATGAGCACATGGGCAACGGCGGGCTACGCGAGCGCAAGAAGGCCAGGACCAGGGAGACGATCCTCCGCGAAGCGTTCAGGCTCTTCCGCGAGCGGGGCTACCACGCCACCACCACCGAGCAGATCGCCGAGGCCGCGGAGGTTTCCCCCGCCACCTTCTTCCGCTATTTCCCGACGAAGGAGCATCTGGTCACGCTCGATCGGTTCCCACCGCTCATGGAGGCACTCGAGGCCCAGCCGCCGGGCGCGCCGGTCACCGTCCTGCGGGGTGCGTTGCGTACGGCGTTCGCCTCCTTGACGGCCGAGGAGATCGCGGCCGGACACGCGCGGGAGGTGTTCGCGACGACCGTTCCCGAACTGGTGGCGGCCAACCTGCGCAGGACCCCCGGCTTCCTGCGGGAGGTCAGCGAGTTGCTGACGGACAAGACGGGGTACGGGCGGGACGATCCCCGGCTGCGGAACGCCATGGGGGCGGTCTTCGGGATCGTGGCCCTGGTCTGGCTGGAGTGGGCGCAGGACGCCTCAATGGACGGGCCCGCCGAGCTCGACCGGGCACTGGAGCATCTGGAGTCGGGGCTGGGCGCGTGACCGCGCCGGTCAACGCCAGACGACGTCGTCGAGGAAAGCCTCCACGGCCGTTGTCACCTGACCGAGGACCTCGGCGCTTCTGAAGAGCGGCCCCGGCACCATCATGCCGTGGCCGGCGTCGGCGACCTCGAGCACGTACGGCGTCAGCTCCCGCGCCAGCGCGCCGTCCCAGAAGTCATCCGCGGTGCCGCCGACGAGGAGGAACGGCTCCGTGGCGCGGCGCAACGCGTCCACGCACGCGGGAATCGTGAGCAGCGGCGTCAACCAGACACCCGGCAGGCCGCGGTCCGCCGCCACGGCGGCGCCGAACGAGCCGAGCGACTTGCCGATGAGCAGCGGCGCCGCGAGCCCGTCCACGACCGGCGCCACCTGCTCACGGACCCAGGGCAAGCGCTCCTCCAGCGGCCGGCCTGGCGGTGGTGTCCACGAGATCAGCTCGAGGTGGGCTCCCCGGCGAGCGGCGGCTTCGCCCGCGTAGGCGAGCAGCCCGGCCAGCGGTCCGTAATTCCCGCCGGGGATGACGACGGCGTGCCGGTCGGAGGCGGCATTCATGGAGGTCAGGCCAGGCCGTGCGCCCGGCACCATTCTTCGACGCTTCCCGACCTGGCCTCGGCCGCCTGCCGCCAGCTCGGATCCTCGGCGATCGCCTCGGGGACCGAAGCGTGGGGAGGCAGCACGGTGACGAGCCCCGTGATCCGGAAGACACGCAGGATGCGCTCCACGTCGGTGACGAGGGTGAGCGTGCCACCCTGCGTGCGCTGCCGCTTGAGGCCGCCCACCAGGACCCCCAGGCCGGTCGAGTCGAGGAACTCGACCCCGCTCATGTCGGTGATGACGTGGCGGATGCCTTTGCCCGCCAGGTCCACCAGCCGCTGGCGAACCAAGGGAGCGGTCTCCACATCGACCTCGCCCGCGACCTTGAGCACGGCGCAGTCGCCGACCGGGCCGATCACCTCTAATTGAAAGTCTCGCATGTGGCGACACCCACTTGTCATCGGTGACAGTGACAGGTAAATCTGTAGCGGTACAGTAGCTTGCCCGAGAAGTCGCTGTCAATGCCTACATATCTATGTCATTGTCCACGATGACACCGGGGGGACGGATGCGGGTGGAAGAGGCCATCGGCCGGCAGATCGCGCGCCTGCGGACTGAGCGGCGGCTGTCGCTCACCGAGCTGGGCGAGGCCCTGGGGCGCTATCTGGACAGGCCGTGGAGCCGGCAGGCCGTTCACCAGGCCGAGCGTGGCCAGCGCTCCTTCACGGCCGCGGAGCTGACCGGCCTCGCCCTGGCGCTGGACACGTCCATCCCGGCGCTGTTCCGGGTGGAGGACGGCGGGGTCGAGCTGCCCGGCGGGGCCGTCACTCCGGAGGATTACAGGGGCGTCCTGCTCAACAGGGAGCGGGAGTCGCCCATCGACGGGGTCGAGGAGCTGATCCTCGCCTTGCACGACATCAAGGCCGTTCTCTCCCGCCCCGCGCTGGCCCGGCTGGCGCGGATCGGGAGAGTGGCCGATCAGGTGTAGGGAACCGACCTCAGCCCAGGTTCAGCAGGGGTACGAGGTACTCCTCCTCGTACTCCAGGTGGGCCTCGACCTCCCCGGTGAGCCGGTTGACCTCGTTCAGGAGCGTGCCGGGGGACAGGTCGTCGGCGGCGAGGAGGGTCTGGAGCTGTTCGAGCAGCCGCTGGACCACCTCGTGCTCGGCACGCAGCCGCGCCATGACCTCGGCGAGCTCCGGATAGCGGTCCTCCAGCGCCGGGAACACGAACCCGTCCTCGCGTGAGTGGTGCTCGTGCAGGTTGTTGCACATGGTCAGGCAATTGACGCGCAGCTGCGCGCCCAGGCTAGAGCCCGACGCGGCGACCTCCGCGCGGATGCGGGCCAGCTCCCTGCGAAAGGCGTCGTGCACCAGCTTGAGCGCGTCGCCCAGAGGGCCGGCGGGCGGGCCGAAGATCGGGATGAGCGCCACCACGGGCAGGATCCGGCCGGATGTGGCCTGGTAGCGGCCCCAGCCGGGGTCGGCCTCGACAGCGCGGGCGAACAAGCGCTCGCGTTCCTGGCCCTCCAGCACGAGCGCCTTCGCCTGATAGGTGAAGACGCCGTCCTCTACGGTCACCTGCGGGTTGGCGAGCAGGTTGTGGTACCAGGCCGGGTGCCGGGGCGCGCCCCCGGCCGAGGCGATGACCAGGATGCGGTCGCCGTCGGGCAGGTAACCGAGCGGCGTCGTATGGGACGCGCCCGTCTTCGCTCCGACGGTCGTCAGGAGGAGCAGCCTGGCTCCTTCGAACGGGCCGCCGACCTGGCCGCGGTTGGCCCGGAATTCCTCAATGATCTGCTGGTTGAAGTCAATGGGCATGCGTGTATTCGCTCCAAGGCGGGATGGATGTGATGACGTGGGAACCTCGCGCGCGCAATGCGCGGCGGGGGCATGTGCGCTCAGGCACGCCCAGTGATATGTGAAGCCACGGCGTCATCCCCCTTGATACGGCGCCTCCATGCCGCCGCCGTCCTCCGGGCCGGCGTCACGCGACGCGACGGCCATTACAGGCGAATCCAGGGGAGGATGTCAACTCGGATATCGAAGAGACGCAGGCGAGAGTCGAACTCGCTCGGACAGGATTTGCAATCCTGCCTCCGCAACCGGCGAACTGCGCCAAGCCGCCCCGGCCCCCGTCGGGTCGAGGCGGAAGTGCGCGAGGACGGAGTCGAACCGCCACAGCCGAAGCGTCCGGTTTACAGCCGGGTGGGCTCACCGACGTGCCCAGCTCGCGCATGGTCGGCCAGCGGCCCCAGCAGGATTCGAACCTGCAACAGACCCGGCTTCGTAGGCCGGCGCTCTCTCCATTGAGCTATAGGGCCAGAAAATGAATGGTTCGTACCCCGTACCGGACTCGAACCGGCGATTTCCCGGGTGAAAGCCGGGCGTCCTTACCGCTAGACCAACGGGGCTTTGAATTTCGTTGCGGACATGCTCTGACGTGGACCGACAGGATCTCGAAACCTGAACTCCTGCTTGCAAGGCAGGTGTGATGCCTTTTCACCATCAGCCCAAAGAAAAAGGCCGCCCGGTACGTACCCGGCGGCCTCTGGACGGTCTCTCGCGAGGGTTATCCAGAAGCCGTGCCGGCGAGCACGAGCGCGCCGCGGCACGCCGCGTGGCGGCAATAGACGCGTTCGGCTGCGAATCGCATGGCTGGCCTTTCCTTTCGTTCTTCCGACGTGCTCGACAATAGCCGGTGAGGCTCGGCGATTGCCAATGATTTATGGTGAGGTATGCGGATCGGAGAGCTCGCCGCGCTGATCGGGGTGTCCACCCGTACCGTGCGCTACTACCACCAGCACGGCGTCCTGCCGGAGCCGCCGCGCCTGGCCAATGGCTACCGCGAGTACGGCATGCGGGACGCCATCGCCCTGGCCCGCGTCCGTCGCCTCGTGGAGCTCGGGCTGAGCCTGGAGGAGGCGCGCGACGTGATCGCGGACGACCGTTCCAGGCAGCTGCCCGAGCTCCTCGCCGAGATCGACGCGGACCTGGCCAGACAGGAGCACGAGATCCGGGCACGCCGCGCCCGCCTGGCCGAGGTGCTCGAGCGGGCCGAGACCGGAACGCTGGGCCCCGACGACACGGCCTCGCCCGACCTGCTGGCGTTCCTGCGCGCGGTGGACCTGCCCGCCTCAAAGGCGGCGGCCTGGGACCGTGACCTGCTGGTGCTGATGGACAGCGTGGCGACAGAAGGCGATCGGGAGCGGGCGTTCGCGATGTTCGGCTCGCTGGCCGCCGACCCGGAGGTGGCGGCGCGCGGGCACGAGTTCTACCGGAGGCTCGACGCGCTCGCCGACGCCTCGCCGGACGATCCGAGGGTGGCGCCGCTGGCCGCGATGCTCGCCGACTACAGCGTGGAGCACGTGCTGACGCACACGGGCCCGCACGGCTGGGAGCCGGGGGCGGTGGAGCCGTTCCTCGACGGGCTCGCTCCCGCGCAGGCCGAGGTCGTACGGCAGGCGATGCGCCTCATCGCCCGCCGCTGACGAGCGGGGCGACTCCGTCGAGCACGCAGTCGAGGCCCTCCTCGAAGTCGGGGTTGGCGTCTTCGCCCTCGATGACCCTGGCCAGCGCGGGGTAGCGGCCGGTGGCCAGCATCCGGGTGAGGTACGGGCCCGAGGCGATCTGCCACTCCTGCTCGTTCATGCCGGTGGCCCGTTCGGCCCGCAGCTCGGTGATCTCGCGCCTGACCGCGCCCAGCACGTACGCGTTCACGGTGCCGACGACCCGCATCACGGTGCCGGCCGGCGCTTCCCCCAAGCAGGCCAGTGAGGCTTCGAGGAACGCCAGCGCGTTGGGCCCGAGACGGGGCCGGCTGCCCAGCAGGTCGGCGAACCACTCGTGGCGCAGGGCGGCCTGCCGGGTGCGGCGCGAGAGATCCCCCAGCACCGCCCGCCAGTCGTCTCCGGCCGGCCCGGAAGGGACGATCTCTCCGTAGACCTCGTCCACCATCAGGTCCAGCAGCTCTTCCTTGGTGGACAGGTAGCCGTACAGCCGCATCGGGCCGGCGTCGAGCGCGGCGGCGACCTTGCGCAGGGACACCGCGTCGAGCCCATCGCGGTCGGCTAGGTCGATGGCCGCGCGGACGATCCGCTCCCTGCTCAGCGGGCTGGGCGCCGGCCGGCTCGGCGGCTCCGGCCGCTCCCAGACGAGCATCGGTTCCTGTGGTGCCGTCATCGCATCGCGCCTTCCCTAGAACCTGCAGCCCGATGATACACCGTCCGTCCTGATACAGTGTATTGACCAATACAGTGTATCGAAGGGAAGTCTCGTGATCTCTCCCCGCATCGCCGTCGTCGGAGCAGGGCTCGGCGGCCTCACCCTCGCCCGGGTCCTGCAGGTCCACGGCCTCCCCGTCACCGTCTTCGAACGCGAACCGTCACCGGACGCCCGCTCCCAGGGCGGCACCCTCGACCTGCACGCCGGCGGGGGCCAGACGGCACTGGACAGGGCCGGGCTGCTCG
>NZ_JBFAMX010000389.1:0-9699 GCF_040659615.1 Nonomuraea sp. NPDC049784 | reverse complement strand
GGCACGCCGACGAGCGCCGTGGCCGCCGCGGCGGCGGGCATCGAGATGGCCAGCCCCTGCACGCCCGGCAGGCGCTCGCCCACCCGCTGGGTGAGCAGGATGTACGCGGCCCAGCAGAAGGCCGCGCCGAGCGCCAGCGCCACCCCGGCCAGGTCCGCGTCGCCCTGCCACGGCCGGGTCACCGCCAGCACACCGGCCAGCGCCAGTGCTGGCCAGGCCAGGCCCCACCGTCCTGAACGGTGCAGCACGGCCACCGCCAGCGGCCCGAGGAACTCCAGCGCCGTGGCCATGGCCAGCGGGATGCGTGCGATGGCCTCCACGTACAGGACGGTCACCCCTCCGGTGACCACGCTGAGCACCACCGACCAGCCCAGATCCGCACGGGGAATGGCCCAGACCCGCGGCCTGGCGACGGCCACGAACAGCACGGCGGCGAAGCTGAGCCTGAGCCAGGAACTCCCGGCCGGCCCCACGCTCGCGAACAGCCCGGTGGAGGCCGCCGCCCCTATCTGTACGCAGACCATCGAACCGACCGCCATCGCCACCGCCCCCGGCCGATGGCGGGACGTGCTTACCGAAGTGCTGATGAGAGAGGTATCTGTCACGCCGTACATGTCATTCGATCGGCACTATCCGCGTCTACCACGTAATTGCGGACAAACAGTCCACGATCAGCGGATAATTGTCCACGTGGACACTCGATTGCTGCGCGTACTGGTCGAGCTGGAACGGCGCGGCACGCTGCGCGCCGTGGCCGCGGCCACCGGCTACGGCACCTCGGCCGTCTCCCAGCAACTCGCGGCGCTGGAGCGCGAGATGGGCACGGCCCTGGTCGAGCCCGCGGGCCGCGGGGTACGGCTCACCCCCGCCGGGCGCAGGCTGGCCGAGCACGGCAGGGGAATACTCGACGCGGTGGCGGAGGCGCGCTCCGCGCTGGACCCGCAAGCCGAGCCGAGCGGGGTGGTACGCATCGCGGCTTACGCCGGGGCCATATCCGGCGACCTGCTGCCGGTCGCGCGCCGCCTGGCCCGCTCGCACCCGGCGCTGCGGCCGCAGCTGCACGAGCACGAGCCCGACGAGGTGCGGGGCCTGCTCGACGACGGGCTGATCGACCTGGGTTTCGTCTACGACTACAACCTGGTGCCCTGGACCTGCGACAGCCCCTCGCTGCTGCTCTGCGAGACGCCCTTGGTGCTGGCCGTGCCGGCGAGCGGCCGCGCGCCGGGGGACGTGGACTCCCCCGCGGCGCTCGCCGCGTACGCCGACTCGACATGGGTGCTCAACTCGCGCGGCAAGGCCGACGACGAGCTCGTGGCGAGAGTCTGCGCACTGGCCGGCTTCACGCCCATCGTGGCCCATCGGGCCGACAGCCTGGAGCTGGTGCTGGACATCGTCGCGGCCGAGCTGGGCATCGCGCTCGTGCCGGATTTCCTGCCCTCGCGCGAAGACGTCGCCTTCGTCCCGCTGCCCGGCATCGACGTGCGACGTCGCCTGTACGCGGTCACCCGGCCGGGCGGATGGGACTGGCCCGGCGTACGGCTCTTCGTCGGCCTCATGACAGGCCAGGTGGGCACGGCGCCGTGACTAATCCCACATTAGCCACCTAAAACTGTACAGTTTGGACTGAAGGTTTTAGCGTGGAAATATGGGAGATTCCGACCTGGCGGCCCGCGCGGCCGGCGACGTCTGGGTGGTGTTCAGCCGCCTGCGCCGCAGACTCAGGGACCTGGCCGTCGAAGGTGACCTCACCCCGGCGCAGGCGTCGGTGCTGGCCCGGCTGGACAAGGAGGGGCCCGCGTCGGCCAGCGACCTGGCAGTGGCCGAGCGGGTGCGCCCGCAGTCCATGGCGAAGATCGTCACGACGCTCGAGCTGGCCGGGCTGGTGGAGCGGCACCCCGATCCCCAGGACGGCCGTCGTCAGCTGGTCACCCTGACCGAGCTGGGGCGCGAGCGGCGGCTCGGTGACCGGCGCGCCCGCGAGGAGTGGCTGGCCCGGACCCTGCGGGAGCGGTATACCGACGAGCAGTTGCGTACCGTCATTGAGGCGATGGCCCTGCTGGACGACGTGGCGCACGCATGACCGGGCTCTCGGCTCGATTTCACGCCCTGCGGCAGCCGGTCGGCGGCGGGTTCGACCGCAGGCTGATCGCGCCGATGATCCTGGGCTCCATTCTCAACCCGATCAATTCCTCGATGCTCGCCGTGGCCCTCATCCCGATCGGCCGGTCCTTCGGCGCGGCGCCGTCGGAGACCGCGTGGCTGATCACGGGCCTGTACCTGGCCACCGCCGTCGGGCAGCCCGTCATCGGGCGGCTGGTGGACTCCTTCGGCCCGCGCCGGCTGTACCTGACCGGGACGGCCCTGGTGGGCGTCGCCGGGCTGATCGGCGTGCTCGCGCCCCAGTTGTGGGTGCTGATCGTCTCGCGGGTGCTCCTGGGGTTCGGTACGTCGGCGGCCTATCCGGCCTCGATGTTCCTGCTGCGTACCGAGTCCGAGCGGACCGGCATGCGCAGCCCGAGCGGGGTTCTGGCGGCCCTGTCGATCTCCAACCAGGTCGTCGCCGTCCTCGGCCCACCCCTGGGCGGGCTGCTGATCGGCGCGGGCGGCTGGCACCTGATCTTCGCGGTCAACGTGCCGCTGTCGGCCGCCTGCCTCGTCCTGGGCGCCTGGCGCCTGCCTCGGCTGTCCGGACGTGGGAAAGCCGATGGGGTGGACATTCCGGGCATGGTGTTGTTCGCCGGGATGCTCACCGCGTTCATGCTGTTCCTGATGGACCCCGAACTGGCCCGCTGGCCCGTGCTGGTGATCAGCGTCGGGGCGGGCACGGCCTTCGTGGTGCGCGAGTTGCGCACCGCCGCCCCCTTCCTCGATCTGCGGGTGCTGGGTGGCAACGTCCCGCTGCTGGCCACCTACGGCCGCCAGTTCCTGGCCTTCGTCACCTCGTACGCGTTCCTGTACGGCTTCACACAGTGGCTGGAGGAAGGCCACTCGCTCAGCCCGTCCACGGCCGGGTTGATCCTGCTGCCCATGTCCGCGGCGGCGATCGCGGTCACGGCTGTCACCGGGCGCCGCCCCGAAGTGCGCGGCAAGCTGGTGGTCGGCAGCCTCGTACAGGTCGCCGGCTGCGCCACTCTGCTGTTGATCGACTCCGCCACGCCGATCTGGATCCTGGTGGTCCTCGGCATTGTCATCGGCATCCCGCAAGGGCTCAACGGCCTGGCCAACCAGAACGCCCTTTACGCACAGGCCCACCCCGCCCGCATGGGCTCCTCGGCCGGTTTGCTCCGTACGTTCATGTACCTCGGCGCGCTGGTCGCCTCAGCCGCCAACGCCGCCTTCTACCAGGACGGCGCCACCACCGGCGGGCTGCACCACCTCGGCCGGCTCCTGGTGGCCGTCGCCGGACTGTTCCTGATCGTGTCCGTGGCCGACCGCTCGCTGCGCCGCGTCGGGCGCGACGACCGGTCATGACACTCCGCACCGTATGAGAAAGGGCACCACCATGTCCGTCACCACCCTCGACCCCAAGACCGCGCTGGTCGTCATCGACCTCCAGAACGGCGTCCTCGCCACTCCCGGCGCCCCGCACAGCTCCTCGGACGTCCTGGCCCGCACCGTGGAGCTGGCCGACGCGTTCCGCACCCGCGACCTGCCCGTCGTCCTCGTCCGCGTCTCCTTCGCCTCCGACGGATCCGACAGCGTCCCGGGGCGCAGCCAGGCGTCGCGGGCATTCCGCACCCCGCCGGCGGGGTGGGACCTCATCGTGGACGACCTGGCGGGACACCCGCAGGACATCGTCGTCACCAAGCGCAACTGGGGCGCCTTCTACGGCACCGACCTGGACCTCCACCTGCGCCGCCGCGGCGTCACCCAGATCGTCCTGACCGGCATCGCCACCAGCATCGGCGTGGAGTCCACCGCCCGCGCCGCCCACGAGCACGGCTACCACCTGACACTGGCCTCCGACGCCATGACCGACCTGGACGCCGAAGCCCACCGCCACAGCACCGAGAAGATCTTCCCCCGGCTCGGCGAGACCGGCACCACCGCCGAGATCCTCGACCTGCTCGCCAAAACGCACCCCTGACATGGGCGAGCGGCCAGTGCACCCTCACCTGTATCGTTCAGATGATGGGAACATCTGAGCGTTCAGGGAGTGGGGCGAAGGGGTCGCGATGGTCAGGCTGACCCGGGCGCAGCAGCAGGAACGCACGCGGGCGGCCGTGCTCGCCGCGGCGAGGGAGGAGTTCGCCGAGCGCGGATACGCCGACGCCAAGGTCGACCGGATCGCGGAGCGGGCCGAGCTGACCCGTGGCGCCGTGTACTCGAACTTCCCGAGCAAGCGCGCGCTCTACCTCGCGGTCCTGGTCGGCTCGATCGAGCACACGGCCGCGGCGGAGACGCCGTCGCCGCCCGGCCTGGCCGCGGCGTTGAGCGCGTTCGCTCGCGTGTGGCTCGAACGGCTGCCGTTGACCGGCGACACACCCGCCGGCGGGAAGCTGCAGTTGCGCTCACTGGCCGGGGTGTTCGACGACGAACCGGGCCGCACCGCGCTGGCCCAGCTCACCAGGCTGGAGGCGCTGCTGCTCGCTCTGGTGCTGGAGCCACGCGCACCGCACCAGACGCGGCGGGTTCGGCTGGCCGAGCTGGTCCTCACGCTGCTGAACGGAGCCGGCCACCTGGCCGACACGGCGCCCGGATTCGGCGACCCCTTCGACGTGACGCTCGCCTGCGAGCACCTGGCCGGCCTCGACCTCGCCGACACGTGGAACCCGCCGCACCTGCCCTACGTCTCCCCCGCGCGACCCGTCCAGGACGACTGGGAGCCGCCCGCGCGGTTGCCGGACCAGATCACCGCTCACCCGGCCGGATTCGACGCCGACGGCGTGATCGCGGTCCTCGGCAGCGGCCGGCTGGAGGCGGCCGAGGAAGCCGTCCGCGCCGCCCGGCCGGGCGACCGCGTCACCGTGGCCGTCGTGACCAGCGATCCCGCCGAGCTCGGCCGTCTCGTACGGCTCAGGATCGGCGACCTCACCGGATGCCTGCGACGTGTGTTCGCCCCGGATGCCTGGCCGGGCCTCCGCCTCGTCCTCGACGACCACGCCACCATCGCCTCGGCCATCGGAATCCCGGACATCGACGACACCACCGAGGCCGCGGTCCGGATCCGGGCAGGCAAGATCGTGGCCCGAGCCGCCGGGCGGGGCGCGGCCCACGCGGCAGCGACCGCGGGTTGACGTGCGAGCTCACATTCCAGCTAGCTAGCACGCTGAGGTGCCGTTTCCCGGGGTTGAAGATGGGTGCTGGTGGTGAAGACGGCGGCAGGCGGCAACGGGCATCGTAGGGGAGGACGAGCAAGCTTCTCAGCCAAGGAAGTGGGGCGATGACCGTCGCCATCTACGGTCTGCCGATCAGTTTCGTCGTGCGCTGTTCCGGCCCGCGACCGCTGAGCAGATCCGGCCCGCGCCGCCGTGACACTCAGTCACCCACGAGCCCGGATGGAGACCGCGCGCGAGTGCAACCCTCTCTGGAGGCGGTGGCCCGCAGGCTTCGAGCACTGGTGCGTAGGACGAGATCAACGTTCCAGGACCGCCAAGCGTCGTGGGAGCTGCCACAAGATCCGGCGTCGATACCGGCGGGACGTCACCTCATCAGCAACAAGCTGACCGAATGGGGGATCCATCGGCGCAGCGACATCATGGACGTCATGCAGCTGCTCGCCAGCGAGCTGCTCACCAACGCCGTGGAACACGCCCAGGGGGATCCGGTCCTCACCCTTTCGGCTCGGGGCGGCACCCTTCGCTGCGAGGTCTGGGACGAAGACCCTCGACTGCCGTGCACCCGGCAGTCCGGACCCAGCGACGAAGGCGGGCGCGGGCTCTTCATGGTCCATCTCTTGTCCAGGCGCTGGGGGGTCGATCTCACCCACGCAGGCAAGGCCGTGTGGTTCGAAGCGGGCTGACCGGCGCGACGTGACACCGTCTGGATAAAAGGCGGGATGAGAGGGCAGCCGGCTCCGTCGGAACTGGCGTCCGGGAGCCGAACCTCCGGAGACCGGCCTGGAGGCCCTCTGGGCCGTCGATCATCTCGTTGAGCAGCGGACTAGCTCGTGATGCTCCCTTCCGCGAGGTTGCCTCCGAGCGCGGCGGCCGGCTTGCCCCAGGACTCGAGCCGCCTCCGGATCTCCTCGGGTACGGGATGCGACAGCGCGTCCCGGTAGGCCTCATCCAGCAGCGCGTCGATCTCGACGCGCCCGCCCGACTCGGCGGAGCGGACCGCCGCCGCGACCATCGCGAGGCTGCGGATGTTGCGGGCGATCGTTCCGGACGGCTCCACGCCGGTGCGCAGCGCCGCGACGAATTCCACGAGTGCTCCGGCGATCTGCTCGTGGTCGCCCGGCGGCACGGCGGCCGCGCCGCTGACGCTGGAGGCGACGCGGTCTTCGCCGTCCCAGGTGGCCGTGCCCTCGGAGCCGGAGGCTCGCCACTCGCCGTTCCAGGACGTCTCCAGACCGTCCGCGCACCAGCTCCCGGTGAACACGTAGCGGGTGCCGTCGTCGAAGAGGAAGTTCGCCGTGGCCGCCGCGTCGCCCCGGTACCAGCTCCAGGCCGGATTCCAGCTCTCGCAGACGACCGAGACCGGCTCGGCGCCGAGCAGGTGGCGGGCGGCGTCGAAGGCGTGGATGGCCATGTCGACCAGCAGCGGCTGCTCCATCTCGTCGCGGAAGCCGCCGAAGCGCGGGCCGCGGAAGAAGCCGGTGGTGAGCAGCCCGATCGTGCCGAGCTCGGCGATCCGGTGACGGTACTCCGCCAGGGCGGCGAAGTACCGGCGCGACTGGCTGATCATCAGCAGCTGCCCGGCGGCCTCGGCAGCCGCGGCCTGCACGAGCGCCTCCGCCAGCGTCGGCGCCGCCGGCTTCTCGCACAGGACGGGCAGCCCGGCGAAGAGTGCCTCGGTGTTGACCGCGCTGTGTGCCGCCGGAACGGTGACGTTCACGACGGCGTCCGGCGCGGTGGGCGCGAGGATCTCGCTGAGCGAGGCGCCCACCTTGGCGTCGCCGCCGACGGCTCGTACGGCCGCTGCCGCCAGCTCCGTGTCGAGGTCGACCACCCCGACGAGTTCGACGTCGTCGGAGGCGGTCAGGGTCCGGATCCAGGCCTGGCCCATCGAGCCTGCCCCGACCTGCACGACACGGAGCGGACGTGCCGGATCGGCGGCACGGGCGAAGGTGCTCACTCGGCGTGCTCCTGGTCGTGCTCCTTGTTGTTCATGGCTCCGCGGTAGCCGCGCCCCTTGAAGAACTCGCCCATGTCGTAGCGGAGCAGGGTCGGCAGCTCTCGGCGTGACCGGTCGCCGGCCGCCCACTCGACACCGTTGGCGATGACGTGCAGGACGTCCGGATGATGGTAGACGGGATAGTCCTGATCGCCCGGGCTGAAGTAGAAGATCTTGCCGTTGCCGCGCCGGAAGGTGCAGCCGCTGCGGAAGACCTCGCCGCCGGTGAAGGAGCTGATGAAGATCAGCTCGTCGGGCGTGGGGATGTCGAACTGCTCGCCGTACATCTCCTGGGCGGGGATCTCGATGGGGTGCGGGATGCCGCGGGCGATGGGATGGGTCGGGCTCACCGTCCAGACCAGCTCACGGTCGTTCTCGCTACGCCAGCGCAGCGTGCACGTGGTGCCCATGAGCTTGGTGAAGATCTTCGACCAGTGGCCGGAGTGCAGCACCACCAGCCCCATCCCCGACAGGACATGCCGGTGCACCCGCTCGACCACCTCGTCCGCCACCTCCGCGTGAGCGGCGTGACCCCACCAGGTGAGCACGTCGGTGTTCGCGAGCACCTCCTCGGTCAGGCCGTGCTCGGGATCGTCCAGCGTGGCCGTGGCGACGGTCGCCTTCTCCCCCAGCCAGCCTTCGATGCCCCGGCGGATGGCGTTGTGCATGCCGTCCGGGTAGATCTCTGCCACACGGGGTTCGACCTGCTCGTGGCGGTTCTCACCCCATACGGTGACGTTTATCTTCACGCATGTTCCTTTCTCACTTGATCGCGCCGCTGACGGCGCCTGCCGCGATGTAGCGCTGGGCGAATATCAGCAGCAGGGCTGCCGGGACGGAGGCGAGCACCGCGGTCGCCATGACGGCGCCCCAGTCCTGTGTGTTCGCGTTGATGTAGTCGTAGATGCCGAGAGTGATGGGCCGTACTTCTGGGGTGCTGGTCAGAGTGAGGGCGAAGAGGAAGTCGCTCCACGCCGACAGGAAGGTGAACAGGGCGGCGGTCACGATCGCGTTCTTGCTGATCGGTACGACGATCGAGACGAACACCCGCAGGGTGCCCGCCCCGTCCACCATCGCGGCCTCCACGAGCGCCCAGGGAATGGACCCCATGAACGCCCGGATGAGCAGCACCGCGAATGGGATGTCGCCGGCGGTGTTCGCAAGGCTCAGGCCGAAGATGTTGTTGAGCAGGCTTCTGCGCTGTCTTCATCTGGATGTGGCGCGGAGCCCCGGTCCTTCAGAGCCGGGAGGAAACGCCACCCCTCCTTTCGAAAACAGTATGGAAAAAATCGGTAACAGCCGGTAATGTGTGCGGTGGGTGATGCTCCAGTGACAGGAGGTGCGCGATGGCGATCCGCCGCTCGGCCGCCAAGCGGCATGGCGTGCCCTCGGTGGTGCAACTGCGGCTCGCCCCCACCCCCACCCAGGCCAACGCCCGCGCCACTGCCGTGCAGGTATGCAACCAGGCAGCCACCAACGTCTCCCGCCTGGCCTGGCAGCAGCGCATCTTCGCCATCCTGGACCTGCACAGGCTCGTCTACCACCAAGCGCGCGCCCACTTCGGTGGGCTGGGCGCCCAAGCAGCCGTGCGGGCCATCGCCCGGGTCGCCGGCGCCTACGCCAACCGCCGCGCCAGCAAGAAACGCGCCCACATCTTCCGCCCGCACGGCGCCGTCCCCTACGACGCGCGCCTGATGAGCTGGAACCGGGATGCCCGCATCGTGTCGCTGTGGACCCCTACCGGCCGCGTCCACGTCTTCTACACCGGCCGCGAGGAAGATCTCAAAGCCCTCGACACCCTGCCGATCGGGGAGGCCGACCTGATCTGCCGGCGCGGCGTATGGCGGCTGCAAGTCACCCTCACCCTGCCCAAACCGCCTGTGGGCGAGCCTGCCAACGGCTTCTTCGGCGTGGACCAGGGAGTGGCGAACCTGGCGGTCACCTCCGACGGGGCGGTGCTGCCCGGCCCCACCCTGCCCGGCCCCATCGAAGGTAACGGCCATGTCCGCACGCTGCGGGAGCGGCGGCACCGGCAGCGCCGCCGGTTGCAGAAGAAGGGCACTCCTGCGGCGCGGCGGGTGCTGCGCCGCCTGGCTGGGCGTGAGCACCGGATGATGACCGACCTCAACCACCAAATCTCCAAGTACGTGGTGCGCGAAGCCGAACGCACCGGCCGCGGCATTGCCCTGGAGGATCTCCAGGGCATCCGCGGGCGGGCAAGGGCTCACCGGCTCCAGCGGCGCACCCTCCACTCCTGGGCCTTCGCCCAGAACATCGAGTTCACCCGCTACAAGGCCGCCCGCGCCGGGATCGCTTTCGTGCTGGTCGATCCCGCCTACACCAGCCAGGCCTGCCCGGAATGCGGATGGACCAGCAGGGCGAACCGGCCGGCGCGGGGCCACTTCGCCTGCACCAGGTGTGGCC
>NZ_JBFAMX010000388.1:0-9714 GCF_040659615.1 Nonomuraea sp. NPDC049784 | reverse complement strand
GGCCGCGCCCCCGTCTTCGCCGGCGCCGGCGGCCCGCTGCCCACCGCCAAGGCCATCGCGCGCGCCGCCGCCGCGCAGGGCGCTGACGGGCTGCTGCTGATGCCTCCCTACCTGGTCAGCGGCCCTCCCACCGGCTTGGTGCGGTACGTGCGCGAGGTGGCCGCGACCGTCGACCTGCCGGTCGTCATCTACCAACGGGGCACCGCCCGCTTCTCCCCCTCTGCCGTCGCGGAGTTGGCCGAAATGCCCAACGTCATCGGCTTCAAGGACGGGCTGGGGGACTTCGACCTGCTCCAGCGGATCATCCTGACCGTGCGGCGGTCGACCGGCAAGGAGTTCACGTTCTTCAACGGCCTGCCCACCGCCGAGCTGACCGTGCCCGCCTACCGGGGGCTCGGGGTGAACCTGTACTCGAGCGCCGTGTTCGCGTTCGCGCCCGAGATCGCGCTGGCCTTCTACAAGGCGGTCACAGGCGGGGACGAGGTGCTGACGCAACGGCTGCTGACCGGGTTCTACCTTCCGCTGGTGGAGCTGCGGGACCTTGTGCCCGGGTACGCGGTCTCGCTGGTCAAGGCGGGAGTGCGGTTTCGGGGGCTGGATGTGGGGGGCGTACGGGCGCCGCTGGTGGACCCGACGCCCGAGCACCTGGAGTCCCTGGAGCGGATCATCGCGAAGGGCCTGGATATCGCCGGCGCCTGACGCTTAGGCCCCCTCAAGACACGCTGACCATCAGACCCACGAGCAGCCCGCCATCACCGTGACGCCCGCCCGAAGCACGACCGATCGCCAACCTCGCGCCCAGCTCCAACACGACCACCCGGCCGCCAGGACCACCACCAACCCACGACCAGCCGGCCAGCCCCGCACCCAGCCAAACAGCCCCACCACGACCACCCGACCACCGGGCAACCGCCATCAGCACATGGCCGACCAGCCAGCCCACAGCCAGCCGGTCAGCCGCTACCACCCCTGCACACGACCGCAGAATCGCGATGGGCAGCAGCACCGCCCACCGTCAACCCACGACCACCACGTTTCCCCACCCCGGGAGCCCAGCGGCCCCTTTCACGCCTCCAGGCGGCCGTCGACCCTCCGCGGAATGGACAGCGGGTTGCTGTCCTTCAGCTCGTCGGGCAGCAGCGCCTCCGGCCAGTCCTGGTATGCCGTAGGCGCCAGCCACCGTTCGATCGCCGTAGCCCCGACAGACGTGGAGGTCGTGGTCGCGGCAGGCCAAGGACCACCGTGTTGCATCGCCCAGCACACAGCCACCCCAGTCGGCCACCCGTTCCAGATGAGCCGACCGGCCTTCCTGCGCAGCACCTCGACGACGTCTCCGGCCTCGTCAGGCTCGGTGCTGTGAACGGTCGCGGTCAGCGACCCTTCCAGCCGCTCAAGCACGGGCCGCAGGTCGGAAATTTCCCGATACGTCACCACGATCGACGCCGGCCCGAAGCACTCCTCGGCGATACGGGGAAGCTTCTCCTCGAACGTGTCGAGATCAGCGACGAACACCTTGGGCGTGACCGCCCAGCTTCCCTCGCCCGGCTTGCCCTCGGCCAGCAGCCGCAGCTCGCCCAGCCGATCGACACCCCCGACGTACCCGTCCCTGATCCGCTCGGCCAGCATGGGGCCTCCGCTGGTCCCCTCGACCGCCTCGACGAGGGCATCCCGGAGCTCGTCGCCCTCGGGCACGAACATGAGCCCAGGATTCGTGCAGAACTGCCCGACCCCCAGCGTCACCGACCCGGCGAACCCCGCGGCGACCTCCTTGGCCGGCGCGGACGGCAGCACGACGACGGGGTTGACGCTGCCCAGCTCACCGTAGAACGGGATCGGCACCTCGCGCTCGTCGATCAGCCGCTGGATCGCCTTGCCCCCGGCGACGGACCCGGTGAACCCGGCCGCGACCACCCCGGGGTGCTGCACCAGGTCGATACCGGCCTGCATGCCCTGCACGAGACCCAGCAGGTCGGCGTTCGGCAGCGCCTCGCGGACGATCTTCGCCACCCGGTCGGAGGTGTTCGGATGCCCGGGATGCGCCTTGACCACGACCGGACACCCCGCGGCCAGCGCGGACGCGGTGTCGCCTCCGGCCACCGAGAACGCGAACGGGAAGTTGCTGGCCGCGAAGACGGCGACCACACCCGGCAGCGGGTGCTTCATGCGCCGCACGTCGGGCCGGGGCGGCGCGAGCGAGGCATCGGCGTGATCGATGATGGCCTCGGTATAACCGCCGTCCCTGAGGACCTGGGCGAAGAGCCGGAACTGCCCCGCCGTACGCGCGACCTCGCCGCGCAGCCGTACCTCACCGAGCGCGGTCTCCTGGTCGGCGAGCTGCCACAGCTCGTCCACGTTCGCGGCGAGCGCGTCGGCGACGGCCTCGAGCGCGAGCGCCCGCTCAGCCGCCGGGGTCGCCCGCCAGGCCGCGCCGGCGGCGGCCGCGGCGGAAACGATCGTGTCGACCCCGGCACTGTCGGTTTCGGGCAGCGCGGCGCCAACGGCCTCGCCTGTCCTGGGGTCGTGTCCGTAGATCATCGAAAGGCCCTTCCGAGCTTGACACTTCTTCATCTTGATTCTTACAGTTGCGGCAACTTGTCCACAAATCTGGCTATTGTTCACATATCTGGACGGCGGGCTAAATGATCATCAGGCAGATCCACGTCACCCCTGTTGCCTTCCGGGACCCGCCCCTCCTGAACGCCGCCGGAGTCCACGAGCCGTGGGCCCTCCGTACCATTGTCGAGGTCGTCACAGACGAAGGTCTGACCGGGTTGGGAGAGACCTACGGGGACCTCACACATCTGGGCAAGGTACGCGAGTGCGCGGAAGCCCTGATCGGCCTCGACGTGCACGCCACGAACACGATGTACGCCCGGATCAGCGCGATCGTCGGCGAAACGGTGACCGACCTGCACGGATTGACCGGCGTCACCACCAAGGAGAAGAGCGTCGACCGGATCTTCTCCCCCTTTGAGGTGGCTTGCCTCGACATTCGCGGCAAGGCGGCCAGAGTGCCGGTGGTGGACCTCTTGGGCGGTCGCGTCAGGGACGCGGTGCCGTACAGCGCGTACCTCTTCTACAAGTGGGCCGGCCACCCCGGCGAGGAGCCCGACCGGTTCGGCGCGGCCCTGAACGAAGCAGGTGTCGTCGAGCAAGCAGCCCTCCTCATCAAGGAATACGGCTTCCAGTCCATCAAGCTCAAAGGCGGCGTCTTCCCCCCGGACCAGGAGATAGCCGCGATACGCGCCCTCCACGAGGCGTTCCCCGGTGTCCCCCTCCGCCTGGACCCGAACGCCGCCTGGACAGTCGAGACCTCGATCCGGGTGGGCCAGGAGCTCGAAGGCACCCTCCAATACCTGGAGGACCCGACCGCCAGCATTTCCGGCATGGCGGAGGTGGCCGCCGCCGTCCCCATGCCCCTCGCCACGAACATGTGCGTGGTCACCCATGAACACCTCCCTCCCGCCATCGCATCCCGCGCGATCGGCGTACTCCTCCTGGACCATCACTACTGGGGTGGACTCGAACGTTCCGCCCACGTCGCCACCCTGTGCGACACGTTCGGCCTGGCGCTGTCCATGCACTCCAACTCCCACCTCGGGATCAGCCTGGCCGCCATGACCCATCTGGCCGCCGCCACCCCCAACCTCACGTTCGCCTGCGACACGCACACGCCCTGGCAGGACGGCCAGGACGTGGTCGCACCCGGCGCCCTGAGCTTCGTGAACGGCGCCGTCCCGGTGCCCGGCGGCCCCGGTCTCGGCGTCGAACTCGACCGCGACGCACTGGCCGTCATGAACGAGCAGTACGAGAAGTGCGGGATCTCCGCCCGCGACGACACGAGTTACATGCAACGCTTCGAGCCCACCTTTTCCGCAAGGAGACCACGCTGGTGAAGCAGCCCACGCCGGTGAACGTGGCCTACGTCTACCCCTGGGACATCGTCGGCGACCCTTCGGCGCCTGACCGCCTGGCCGGCCTGGGCGTGCAGGCGGTAGCGCTGGCCGCGAGCTACCACTCCACGAGAGCCGCCACGCCCTACCACCCGTCCCACCGCGTACTGGACGTGCCATATCCGGCCTTCTACCTCCCGATCCGCCCGTCATCCTGGTCCCGGCTGATCCCCGCCACCCCCACCTGGACCCCGGAGGACGCATACCTCCAGGCCAGAGACGCGCTGAAGGCGGTAGGCCTTCAGGTGCACGCCTGGACCGTCCTCACCCACAACTCCCACCTGGGCACGGCAAATCCCGACCTGGTCGTACGCAACGCCTTCGGCGACCCGTACCCGTACGCGCTCTGCCCGGCTCACGAGGACGTCGTCGAGTACTGCGAGCGCCTGGTCCAGGAGATCCTCACCGTAGGCGAGCCGGACGGCCTCATCCTGGAAGCCTGCGGCCCCATGGGCTTCGGCCACCAGAGCGTCCACGAGAAGACGTCCGGCGCGGACTGGACACCCGCCGACGCCGACCTGCTCTCACTGTGCTTCTGCTCGTCCTGCGCCGACCGCTACCCGCCGGCCACCAGAGACAGAGTCCGCGCTGCCATAGACCGCGCCCCGCTCGGGCAAACCCCAACAGCAGCCACAACGACTCACATCACCACCACAACGTCCATTTCACAGACCAGCGCGTCTTCACAGACCGGCACGTCGCACGCACACATCACCACCACGGCCGGCGCCACGGTCGTCGCCCACCCCCTCACCATCGCCCAGGCCCTCGGCGAGCTGACCGACGAAGTACGCGCCACCCGCGTAGAACTGTCCGCCTCCCTGCGCCAACGCCTGATCGCCGTGGCCAGAAGGACTGCTCCAAACGTCCCCATCACCCTGCACGCCAACCCGGACCCCTGGGCGGCGGGCGCCTTCGCCGCACTCCCTGCAGGCGAACCCGAAGCGGACGTCCTGGTGGCCAACTGCTGGGGCGACCCGGCCACGGACGCCACCCGCCTCGCCCACCTCAAGGACCTGTCCACCCCAGGCCAGCGGATAGGCGCCTATGTCCTGGCCCTGCCACCTCGCCCCGCCGACGCCACAGCGCTGGTAGACCAGCTCAGAACGTATGCGAAGGCAGGAGCATCCGAATTCCACCTGTACCACGCCGGCCTGGCCTCCCCCCAACGCCTGGCAGCCATCTCCGAGGCCATCCGCCAGCACATCTGACGCCACATACGCCCTCATCGACGAAGATCGCGTCATCGGCCCTCCCAGAGCCGCGCGATCCGCCCAGTATGCTCGCCGCCGACCGATCGAGTGGCGGAGATCGTCTCGTCCAGGTCGTGGAGTAGCTGCCCGGTACGGTCGAGCAGGACCTCTCCGGCGATGGCGGGCACCACCCGGTGCGGGCCCGGTGTGCGGCTTTGGCGCATGAGTTCCTCCGATCAAGGATCGATGGCGCTGGGATGCGGTGAAGGCGGCAGACGAGTGCGGCCCGTAAAGGGAGGCAGGGACGGTCGCCAAGGGCGCGGGCAAGGGCGGCCGCCAAAGGGGACCGTCGCGGCAGGCGGATAAAGGGGCAGCAGGACAAATTCACCCTGCAGCAGAAACCAGCCCGCTCTCATACGCCGCGATGACAAGCTGCGCCCGATCCCGAGCCTCCAGCTTGGCCAGCAACCGAGTGATATGCGTCTTCACCGTAGCCAGGCTCACCTGCAGATATTCCGCAATCTCCGCATTGGACAATCCCCGCGCGATCAGCATCAACACCTCTCGTTCCCGCTCCGTAACGCCCGCCAACCCCTTCACTCGAGGCAGGACAGGCGTACGCGTGAACTCCTCAATCAACCTGCGCGTAACCGTAGGAGCCAACAAGGCCTCCCCACCCGCCACCACCCGAATAGCGGCAAGCAAGTCCGCCGGCGGCGTGTCCTTCAGCAAGAACCCGCTGGCCCCAGCCCGAAGTGCGTCATAAACATAAGCATCAAGATCAAACATCGTCACAACAAGAACCCGCGAAACATCCTTAATCCTCCGAGTAGCCTCAATTCCATCCATTTCCGGCATCCTCACGTCCATAAGCACCACATCCGCCCGCTCCTCCAAAGCCACCGAAACGGCCTCCACCCCAGTGGCCGCCTCCCCCACCACAGTCAGATCAGGCTCCGAGTCGACCAGCACTCTGAAACTCCCCCTGAGCAACGCCTGATCGTCGGCAATAACCACCCGGATCACGAGACCTCCTCATAGGGCAGCCGCGCGAAAACCCGAAACCCTCGCCCAGGAAGCCGCCCGGCTTCGAACACCCCGCCATACATCGCAGCCCGCTCACGCATCCCGATCAGGCCATTCCCGGTGCCCACGGACGGCAACGCACGTCTTCCAGGCCCGTCATCCACTACCTCGATCCGTACATTCTTGCCATCAGCGACCACGGACACCCGGCAACGGGCGGGCGCGGCGTGCTTGGCGACGTTGGTGAGCGCTTCCTGCACGATGCGATAAACCGACAACTCCACACCTTCAGGCAGCCGCCTTCGCTCCCTGACGTCCCTCTCACGACCGTCATCATCGCTGCCCGGGATTCGCACTTCGAGCCCGACCTCAACCCCCGCCAGCCGAGCCTGCTCCACCAACCCCTCGATCCCCGCCAGACCGGGTGGGGGTACGAGGTCGGGCTCGGACGTGGATCTGAGCACACCAAGCAGGTGGCGCATTTCGACCAGCGCGCTCCTGCTCGCCGTCTCGATCACACGCAGCGCGTCATGCGCCTCGTCCGGCCTGGTCGCCAGCACGTGATTGGCCACCCCTGCTTTGACCGCGATCAAGCCGACGCTGTGCGTCACCACGTCATGCAATTCGCGAGCGATCCGTAACCGCTCCTCCGCGACCGCCTGCGCCGCCAGCCGCTCAGCATCACGGGCCGCATAGAGCCTCCGCTCCTGCACCGCCCGGCCCACCGTCCACGCGCCGCCCAGCGCCGCGATGCCCAGCAGGGGCTTGTCGAGATGCAACAACCATCCCGGCGCGCTGTCGCGCGGCACTCCTGCTACAGCGAGGCCGAAGACCGTGACCAGGCTCAACGCTCCGATTCCCGACGTCGGGACCGCGACGCCGACCCTGTCGGAGAAGGCCACGATGTAGAGCGCGTACGCGGGGGCGAGGTAGGCGAACGCCACGGCGTCGACCAGCACGGCGAAGATGGCCAGCACCAGAGTGAAGCAGAAGACGGGCAGTGGCCACAGTCTTCGTAGTGCCAGCGGCAGCCCCAACCCGAAGGGGATGGCGATCCTCACCCACGGCGGCAGGGCGGTGGCATTGACCGCCGTCGTGAAACTCGCGAACGCGAAGCACATCCCCGCCACCAGATCGAGCATGACGAGCTGGCGACGGCTCAGTCGCCTGGCGAAGAAGGGATGGGTGTCGTCCACGCGTGGAACCGTAGCGGCTTCGGCGGCCTCCGCACGTCAACCCAGGGTCTGACCTTGAGATTCGAACCGTGGTCCGACGCGCCGGCGACCCGCCGTCCCGCATCCTTTACGGCGTGATCGAACTCCAACACCTCACTAAACGCTACGGAGCCACCCTCGCCGTGGACGACCTGTCGTTCAAGGTCGAGCCGGGCCACGTGACCGGCTTCCTCGGCCCCAACGGCGCCGGCAAGTCCACCACCATGCGCCTGATCCTCGGCCTCGACGCCCCGACCGCTGGCCAGGCACTGGTCAACGGCCGCCGCTACACATCGCTCAGCAAGCCGATGCACGAGGTGGGCGCCCTCCTCGACGCAAGCGCCGTCCACGGCGGCCGCAGCGCCTACGACCACCTGCTCTCCCTGGCCCGCACCAACGACATCGGCCCCACGCGCGTGGCGGAGGTGCTCCAGCAGGTCGGGCTGGCAGGTGTGGCGCGCAAGCGGGTGGGTGGATTCTCGCTCGGCATGAAACAACGGCTGGGCATCGCGTCGGCGCTGCTCGGCGATCCAGGCGTGTTGATGTTCGACGAGCCCGTGAACGGCCTGGATCCCGACGGCGTGCGCTGGATCCGCGACCTCATGCGCTCGCTGGCCGCGGAAGGCCGGACGATCCTGCTCTCCAGCCACCTGATGAGCGAGATGGCCCTCACCGCCGAACGCATCGTCATCGTCGGCCGCGGCAAGCTGATCGCCGAGGCCACCGTCACGGAGCTGACCGCGCGCTACCCGTCCCTCGAGGACGCCTACATGGCTCTAACCGCCGACAGCGTGCAGTACGGGGCGGCCCGTTGAAGGCCGTCATCTCCTCCGAATGGCTGAAGCTACGCTCGGTGGCCTCCACCTATCACACGCTGGGGACGGCGGCCTTGACAGTGCTTCTCGGCGTCGCGTGGACCCTCTATGTGAGCGGCCTGGCCGACGAGCGGGGATCACTGCGCGCCGCTGCCCCTGAGCAGGGCTTCCTCCCACTCGTTCAGATCAGCCTGACAGTGCTCGGTGTGCTGACGATCACTTCCGAGTACGCCACGGGCACGATCCGCACCAGCCTGACCGCCGTCCCGAAACGCGGCACATTACTCCTGGCCAAGGCCGGAATCGTCGGCCTGGCCACCTTCATAGCCGCCAGCACGATCCTTCTGGTCACCTATTCGACGAGCCGCCTGATAGCAGATGGTCACGAGCTGGGCTTCAACGACATCTCGTTAGCCCACGACCTGACAATGCTGCTCGCCTCCGGCCTATCGCCACCGGCAAGAAGCAAGGGACCTATACCGGCCGCGTCGCCGTCCGCGCCACCGGCAGCTTCAACATCACCACCGCCCACGGGACCGTCCAAGGCATCCACCATCGACACTTTCGTCTCCTCCAGCGAGCAGACGGATACGCCTACACCACGCAGAAGGAGGCGAGGGCTCCCTCCCCGGGCTGAAGCTCGGGGTTTCAGCCCCAGATATCTGATGAGCGTTCTCACTTCGGAATGGCTAAAGATCCGCTCCGTCCGCTCGACGTACTTGATCCTCGGCCTCAGCCTTGGCGCGGTCCTCTTGGGGCTCGCACTCGCCGTGATGGCCGCTCACATGTACGACAGCGCTCCTGCCGCCAAACGGCCGAGCGCCCGGATCGCCGACCTGGAGGAAGTGGTCGTGATCGTGCCCCAGCTGTGCATGGGCATTCTCGGCACGCTCGCCATCACCTCCGAATACCTGACCGGCCTGATCAGGACGAGCTTGGCCATCGTCCCCCGCCGCTGGCCCATACTGGCCGCCAAGTCCACAATCGTGGGCACGCTGGGCCTGCTCGTCGGCTCGATGACGGTTTTCGGCACCTACTTCGTCACCCGATGGGTGCTCGGCGACCGCTTCTCAGGCGCGTACACCAGTGCCTTCCTGGACAGGCTGCCGCTCCTGATCACCCTCGCCCTCACCGTGCCCACGTTCGCGCTACTCGGCCTGGGCTTGGGCGCACTCTTGCGCTCCACCGCCGCGGCGATCGCCATCCTCGTCGGACTCGTGTACGTGATCCCCATGATCATCGGCAACATCCCGGAGCCATGGAGCGACCGTCTCGGCTCGCTGATGATCGGCGCACTCCCCCGTGAGATCACCGGCGACATCATCACCACGTCGGTATATGGCTACCTCTTGCCGCCCGCAGCAGCCGTCGCGGTGCTCGTCGCCTACGCAGCACTTCCCCTGGTAGTCGCAGGCTGGTGCCGACGGCCATGGAAGACTCCTGGTAGGCGGCCAGTTGAGTCCCGGCTGATGGCCACGAGAATTCCCCGTGGATGGCCCCGAGTGCCCTGATC
>NZ_JBFAMX010000387.1:0-9714 GCF_040659615.1 Nonomuraea sp. NPDC049784 | reverse complement strand
CGTCTAGCCTGGCCAGCGCGGTGCGCGGGCTGATGAAGTCGCCGCCGACGTAGAGCTTCGAGCCCTGTCTGACCACCGCGTTCACCATGCCGCCGCCGATGCGGGGCGCGAAGCCGGGCACCAGCGAGCCGTCGGAGAGCCTGAGCCTGGCCAGCGCGTTGGAGCCCGTGTCGTTGACGCCGGCGAACTCCCCGCCGACGTAGACGGTGCCGCCGTCGCCGGCGGCCAGGCCGTACACGGTGCCCGGGACGATCGGCGCGAAGTTCTCGAGGACGCGGCCGGTGGCCAGGTCGTAGGCGAACAGGTTCTCGCGCGGGTACGTGGTGGAGCGGGTGGCGTCGCTCACTTCGCTGAACGAGCCGCCGACCACGACGGTCCGTCCCACGACGGTGATGGCGTTGACGATGCCGTCGAGTACGTGCGGTGTGTTGTCGACCGGGTCGGCGGAGACCACGCGTACATGCGGCGTGGGGGACCAGGCGAGGATCGCTGCAAGGGCGACACGGGCAAGCATTTGCCAATTGTTAGCAGACGTTCGGTAGTCTTGTTGCTACTTTCCGTTGCCACAGTGCTCGCTCGCTGGTGGCGGAGGCGTCCCAATAGGCTTTGCATATGACGCGCGCTCAATTGGACAAACAGCCGGGCGAGGTCGCCGCGATGTTCGATCGCACCGCCCGGCGCTACGACCTGGTCAACGACGTGATCTCCCTCGGGCAGGTCAGGCTCTGGCGCAAGGCGGTGGCCGCGGCCGTCGACGCGGGCCCAGGCGAAATCGTGCTCGACCTGGGCGCGGGCACCGGCACGTCCACCGACGCGTTCACCACGCTGGGCGCGCGGGCCATCGCGTCCGATTTCTCGCTGGGCATGCTCCGCACCGGCGTACGGCGTCACGGCGGCAACGCGCTGTCGGGCGACGGAGTGCCGTTCATCGCGGGCGACGCAATGCGGCTGCCGTTCGCCGACGACGCCTTCGACGCGGTGACGATCTCGGTGGCGCTTCGCAACGTGCACGACACCTCGCAGGCGCTGCGCGAGATGCTGCGCGTGACGAAGCCCGGCGGCCGGCTGGTGGTGCTGGAGTTCTCGCATGTCACCTTCGCGCCGTTCGATCTTGTCTATCGCGAATATCTGATGAGGCTGCTGCCAAAAGTGGCCAAGGTGTTCGGGTCCAATGACGATTCCTACGAATATCTGGCGGAGTCGATCAGGGATTGGCCCGACCAGCGCACGCTCGCCGGGATCATTCAGGAGGCCGGCTGGGAGCGGGCGGCGTGGCGCAATCTCACGATGGGGATCGTGGCGCTGCACAGAGGCTTCAAGCCGGCGTGAGACCACACGCGACACGCCGTTCCACTTGGATCACGGAACGGCACCCCGACTGCCACTATGTACTGGAAAAGCAGTAGACTGCAGGCCGACAAGTTTGTGAAGGGGTTCACAAAGGAACGAAGGCGAAACACCCCCGAGGCCTTCGAAGGACAGGACAGTCCAGTGACGGTGCCAACAACCACGCAGGTAGACGCCGACGTCATCGTCGTCGGCGCCGGGCCCGCAGGTTCCGCGACCGCCTTTTACCTCGCCCGATCCGGGCTTGACGTGCTGCTCCTGGAGAAGACCAGGTTCCCCCGAGAGAAGGTCTGCGGCGACGGCCTGACTCCGCGAGCGGTCAAGCAGCTGCTCAACATGGGCATCGACGTCGACGCCCCCGGCTGGATCAGGAACAAGGGCCTGCGCGTCGTCGGTGGTGGCCACCGGTTCGACCTCGACTGGCCCCAGCTTGAGAGCTTCCCCGACTTCGGGCTGGTACGCACCCGCCAGGACTTTGACGAGATCCTCGCCGCCAACGCGGTCAAGAACGGTGTGCGGATGATGGAGGGCGTCACCGTGACGGCGCCCATCCTCGACGACCGCAGCGGCCACATCGTCGGCGTGACGACCAAGGACGGCCGCGAATACCGCAGCCGCCTGGTGGTGGCCGCCGACGGCAACAGCACCCGGCTGGCCGTCGGCATGGGCCTGCACAAGCGGGAAGACCGGCCGATGGGCGTGGCCGTGCGGACGTACTTCGAGAGCCCGCGCCACGACGACGACTACCTCGAGATCTGGCTTGAGCTGTGGGCCGAGGACAAGCTGCTGCCCGGCTACGGCTGGATCTTCGGCGTCGGCGACGGCACCGCCAACGTGGGGCTCGGGCTGCTCAACACGAGCGCCCAGTTCAAGAACATCGACTACCGGGACCTGCTGCGGCGCTGGTGCAAGGCCATGCCCGCCGAGTGGGAGTTCACCGAGGAGAACATGACGGCCCCCATTCGCGGCGCCGCGCTCCCGATGGCCTTCAACCGGCAGCCCCACTACTCGCGCGGCCTGATGCTCGTGGGCGACTCGGGCGGGTCGATCAACCCGTTCAACGGCGAGGGCATCGCCTACGCGATGGAGACCGGCGAGATCGCCGCCGAGATCATCGTCAAGGCCCTCAAGGGGACCACCCCCGCGCAGCGCGAACGTACTCTGCGGACATATCCTCAGGTGCTGAAGGACGCCTACGGCGGATATTTCACGCTGGGCAGGTTGTTCGTCGAGGCAATTGGGAAGCCGGGTGTGATGAGCTTCGGCACCAGGCACGGGCTCCCTCACCCCAGGCTGATGCGCTTCGCACTCAAGCTCCTTGGTAATCTCACCGACCGGCGAGGCGATGCGTCAGACATGATCATAAACGCACTCTCAAAGGTCGCCCCACCAGCATGAACCTCAGAACTAACAGATCCGGCTGCGCGCCCGCGCGCGCGGCGACTCCAGAGGAGGCGTAGCGATGGACCTTTACGTGCCCATCCTGGTGCTCGCCGTTCTCGCGGGGGGCTTCGCGATCTTCTCGGTCGCCATCGCTCCCTTCACCGGTCCCAAGCGCTGGAACCGCGCCAAGCTTGACGCCTATGAATGCGGCATCGAGCCGACGCCCCAGCCTGTCGGTGGTGGACGGTTCCCGCTCAAATACATGATCACCGCGATGCTCTTCATCGTGTTCGACATCGAGATCATCTTCCTCTACCCGTGGGCGGTCTCGTTCGCGCCGCAGACGAACGACGCGGGCCAGGTGCTCTCCTCCGGCCTGGGGCTGTTCGGCCTCGTGGAGATGCTGCTGTTCATCGTCACCGTGCTCGTGGCCTACGCGTACGTGTGGCGCCGCAAGGGTCTGGACTGGGACTGAAAATGGGACTTGAAGAGAAACTCCCCAGCGGGTTCATCCTCAGCACGGTCGAAGCGGCCGCCGGATGGGCGCGTAAGAACTCCGTGTGGCCGGCCACGTTCGGCCTGGCGTGCTGCGCCATCGAGCTGATGGCCACTGGTGGCCCCCACTACGACCTCGCGCGCTTCGGCATGGAGCGCGCTTCGGCGTCTCCCCGCCAGGCCGACCTGATGATCGTCGCCGGGCGCGTCTCGCAGAAGATGGCCCCCGTGCTGCGGCAGATCTACGACCAGATGGCCGAGCCGAAGTGGGTCATCTCCATGGGCGTGTGCGCCTCCAGCGGCGGCATGTTCAACAACTACGCGATCGTGCAGGGCGTCGACCACGTCGTGCCCGTCGACATCTACCTGCCGGGCTGCCCGCCGCGGCCGGAGATGCTGATCGACGCGATCGTGAAGCTGCACGACAAGATCCAGAACATGAAGTTCGGCGCGCACCGGGCCAAGCAGATCGAGGAGCTCGAGCTCCAGGCGCTGCGCCCGCTGCCGCTGATCGACCAGGGGGCAGTGAAGTGACCTCGCCCGACAACCTCCCCGGCAGCCCGGACAGCGGGGAAACCCCCGAAGTCCCGGTTCCCGCGGTGCCAGAGGCGCCGATCGCCAGGCGCGGCATGTTCGGCGCCGAGGACTCCGGCGACACCTCCGGCTACGGCGGACTCGTCGTGCGCCGGGTGCCGCAGCTGTCCACGCCCCGCCCGTACGGCGGCTACTTCGACGAGGTCGTCGACGCCCTCGGGCTCGACGACGCCATCGAGCGCGTAGTGGTCGACCGCGGCGAGCTGACCCTGCACGTCAAGCGCGAGCGGCTGGTCGAGGTCTGCCAGAAGCTGCGCGACGACCCGGCGCTGCGTTTCGAGCTCTCGCTCGGCGTGTCCGGCGTGCACTACCCGCACCTGGCGGGCGAGGAGCTGCACTCTGTCATCCACCTGTGCTCGATCACCCACAACCGGCGCGTGCGCGTCGAGGCCAGCGCACCGGACTCCGACCCGCACATTCCATCGACTGTCGGCGTTTACCCTGGTCATGACTGGCATGAGCGCGAGGCGTACGACTTTTTCGGGATCGTCTTCGACGGTCACCCCGCGCTCACCCGGATCATGATGCCGGACGACTGGGACGGACACCCCCAGCGGAAGGACTACCCGCTCGGCGGCATCCCGGTCGAATACCGGGGAGCCACCATCCCCTCGCCGGACCAGAGGAGGTCCTACTCGTGAGCACCGCTTATGACGAGGCGACCGAGGGCAAGGTCTACTCGGTCAACGGCGGCGACTGGGACCAGGTCGTCACCGGAGCGCGCGACACCGAAGAAGAGCGCCTGGTCATCAACATGGGCCCGCAGCACCCGTCCACGCACGGCGTGCTCCGCCTGGTTCTGACCCTTGACGGTGAGACGGTGACCGAGGCGCGCAGCGTCATCGGCTACCTGCACACCGGCATCGAGAAGAACATGGAGTTCCGGACGTGGACGCAGGGCACCACGTTCGTGACCCGCATGGACTACCTCTCGCCGATCTTCAACGAGACCGCGTACTGCCTGGGCGTGGAGAGGCTGCTCGGCATCGAGGACCGCATCCCTGACCGGGCGCAGGCCATCCGCGTGATGATGATGGAGCTCAACCGCATCTCCTCGCACCTGGTCGCGATGGGTACGTTCGGCATGGAGCTGGGCGCGACCACGCCGTTCCTGTTCGGCTACCGCGACCGCGAGATGGTGATGGACCTCTTCGAGTACATCACCGGCCTGCGCATGAACCACGCCTACATCCGGCCTGGCGGCGTGAGCGTCGACCTGCCCGCGGGCGCGGTTGACAAGGTCGGCGAGTTCCTCAAGGAGATGCCCAAGCGGATCAAGGACATCCGCAAGCTCCTCGACGAGAACCCGGTCTACGTGCGCCGCACCAGGGACGTGGGCTACCTCGACCTGACCGGCTGCATGGCCCTGGGCATCACCGGCCCGATCATGCGCGCCGCCGGGCTCCCGTGGGACCTGCGCAAGTCGCAGCCCTACTGCGGCTACGAGACGTACGAGTTCGACGTCGCCACCGAGCGCGGCTGTGACGTCTACTCGCGCTACCTCGTGCGCATGAGGGAGATGGAAGAGTCCCTCAAGATCATCGAGCAGGCTCTGGACCGCATCGCCGGCCCGCTCAAGGGCGACCCGGTGATGATCGAGGACAAGAAGATCGGCTGGCCCGCGCAGCTCGCGCTCGGCCCCGACGGGTTCGGCAACTCGCCCGACCACATCGCCCACATCATGGGCACCTCGATGGAAGCGCTCATCCACCACTTCAAGCTGGTGACCGAGGGCTTCCGGGTGCCGGCCGGGCAGGCGTACGCCAGCATCGAGTCGCCCAAGGGCGAGCTCGGCGCCCACGTGGTCAGCGACGGCGGCACTCGCCCGTACCGCGTGCACTTCCGCGAGCCGTCCTTCTGCAACCTGCAGGGTTTCCCCGCGATGGCAGAGGGCGGCCAGGTCGCCGACGTGATCGCCGCGGTGGCTTCAATCGACCCCGTCATGGGAGGTGTGGACCGGTGACCTATTCACCGGAGATCCGTGAGCGTCTGGAGAAGGACGCCAAGGAGATCATCGGGCGCTACCCGAAGACGCGGTCCGCCCTGCTGCCGCTGCTCCACCTCGTGCAGTCGGAGGACGGCTACGTCTCCGACGACGGGCAGGAGTTCTGCGCCGAGCTGCTCGGCATCAGCAAGGCCGAGGTTACGGGCGTCGCGACCTTCTACACCATGTACAAGCGCAAGCCCGCCGGCGACTATCACGTCGGTGTGTGCATCAACGCGCTGTGCGCGGTCATGGGCGGCGACCAGATCTGGGAGGAGCTGTCGGAGCACGTCGGCGTCGGTCACGAAGAGGCGACCTCCGACGGCAAGGTCTCGCTGGAGCGCATCGAGTGCAACGCGGCCTGCGACTTCGCCCCGGTCATGATGGTCAACTGGGAGTTCTTCGACAACCAGACCCCCGAGTCGGCCAAGCAACTCGTGGACGACCTGCGCGACGGCAAGGAGGTGCGCCCGACCCGCGGTCCGAAGAAGCTGTGCACCTTCAAGGAGGCCTCGCGCGTGCTCTCCGGCCTGCCCGACGACCTGGCGGGTGACGGCCCCTCGGCCGCCGGCCCCTCGCTCGAGGGCCTGAAGGTCGCCAAGGCCAACGGATGGAAGGCCCCCGAGGCATGAGCACGACTTTGACACCGGTTCTGACAGCGAACTGGGACCAGCCCAACTCCTTCACCCTCGACGTCTACGGCGAGTACGAGGCGGCGAAGAAGGCGCTGGGCATGGACCCCGACGCCGTCATCCAGGCCGTCAAGGACTCCGGCCTGCGCGGCCGCGGCGGCGCGGGCTTCCCGACCGGCATGAAGTGGGGCTTCATCCCGCAGGGTGACGGCAAGCCGCACTATCTCGTCGTCAACGCCGACGAGTCGGAGCCGGGCACCTGCAAGGACATCCCGCTGATGATGGCCAACCCCCACGCGCTGGTCGAGGGCATCATCATCACGTCCTACGCGATCCGGGCCAAGCACGCCTTCATCTACGTGCGCGGCGAGGTGCTCCACGTCATCCGGCGGCTGCATGCGGCCGTGCGGGAGGCGTACGAGAAGGGCTACCTCGGCACCGACATCTTCGGCTCCGGCTTCGACCTCGAGCTGGTCGTGCACAGCGGCGCGGGCGCCTACATCTGCGGCGAGGAGACGGCGCTGCTCGACTCGCTGGAAGGCTTCAGAGGTCAACCGCGACTCAAGCCCCCGTTCCCGGCTGTGGCGGGCCTGTACGCCTCGCCTACTGTCGTGAACAACGTCGAGTCGATCGCCAGTGTTCCCTCGATCATCGGCAACGGCGCCGACTGGTTCGCCGGCATGGGCACCGAGAAGTCCAAGGGCTTCGGCATCTTCTCGCTGAGCGGCCACGTCACCAGGCCCGGCCAGTACGAGGCGCCGCTCGGCATCACGCTGCGCGAGCTCCTCGACATGGCGGGCGGCATCAGGGCCGGGCACCAGATCAAGTTCTGGACCCCGGGCGGCTCCTCCACGCCGATCTTCACCGACGAGCACCTCGACGTGCCGCTCGACTTCGAGGCGGTCGGCGCCAAGGGCTCCATGCTGGGCACCCGCGCCCTGCAGATCTTCGACGAGACCACCTGCGTGGTCCGCACGGTGCTGCGCTGGACCGAGTTCTACGCCCACGAGTCCTGCGGCAAGTGCACGCCCTGCCGCGAGGGCACGTACTGGCTCAAGCAGGTGCTCAAGCGCCTGGAGAAGGGCCAGGGCACCGAGGAGGACCTGTCCACGATCACCGACATCGCGGACAACATCCTGGGCCGCTCGTTCTGCGCCCTGGGCGACGGTGCGACCAGCCCGATCCACTCCTCCGTGAAGTACTTCCGCGACGAGTACCTCAAGCACTTCGAGATCGGCGGCTGCCCGTTCGACCCGAAGAAGTCCACTCTCTGGGGTGAGCAGTGACAGTCGTAGAGACCGAGACGAACCTGGTGACCCTGACCATCGACGGGTTCCAGGTCAGTGTGCCCAAGGGCACGTTGATCATCAGAGCAGCCGAGCTGCTGGGCATCCAGATCCCCAGGTTCTGCGACCACCCGCTGCTCGACCCGGCGGCCAACTGCCGCCAGTGCCTGGTCGACATCCCCGACGCGGGCAACGGCCGCGGCTTCCCCAAGCCGCAGCCGTCGTGCGCGATCGAGGTCGCCGAGGGCATGGTCGTGCAGACGCAGCTCACCTCGCCGGTCGCCGAGAAGGCACAGCGCGGGGCCATGGAGCTGCTGCTCATGAACCACCCGCTCGACTGCCCGGTCTGCGACAAGGGCGGCGAGTGCCCCCTGCAGAACCAGGCCATGTCCAACGGTCAGGGCGAGTCCAGGTTCCAGGAGCAGAAGCGGACCTTCCCCAAGCCGCTGCCGCTGTCCACGCAGGTGCTGCTCGACCGCGAGCGCTGCGTCCAGTGCGCCCGGTGCATCCGCTTCTCCGACCAGATCGCCGGTGACCCGCTCATCGAGTTCTTCGAACGCGGGGCCAAGGAGCAGGTGCGGGTCGCGGACGGCAAGCCGTTCAACTCCTACTTCTCCGGCAACACGGTGCAGATCTGCCCGGTCGGCGCGCTGACCGGCGCCGCCTACCGGTTCAGGGCCCGCCCGTTCGACCTGGTCTCCACGCCGAGCGCGTGCGAGCACTGCGCCTCCGGCTGCGCCCAGCGCACCGACCACCGGCGCGGCCGGGTCACCCGCCGCCTGGCGGGCAACGACCCGCAGGTCAACGAGGAGTGGAACTGCGACAAGGGCCGCTGGGCCTTCACCTACGCCCAGCAGCCCGACCGGCTCAAGACGCCGCTGGTCCGCAACGAGGAGGGCGTGCTGGTGCCGGCCTCGTGGCCGGAGGCGCTGATGGTGGCGGCCGAGGGCCTGGCCAAGGCGCGCGGCAAGGCCGGCGTGCTGGTCGGCGGCCGGGTCACGGTCGAGGACTCGTACGCGTACGCCAAGTTCGCCCGGGTCGCCCTCCACAGCAACGACGTCGACTTCCGCGCCAGGCCGCACTCCGCCGAGGAGGCGCAGTTCCTGGCCCACGCGGTGGCCGGCAAGGGCATCGAGATCAGCTACACCGACCTCGAGAACGCCCCCCACGTGCTGCTCGTCGGGTTCGAGCCCGAGGATGAGTCGCCGATCGTCTTCCTGCGCCTGCGCAAGGCGTGGATGAAGAAGGGGCTCAAGGTCTCCGCGATCGCCCCGTTCGCCTCGCCCGGCCTGGCCAAGATGGGCGGCACGCTCATCCGCACCGCGCCGGGCGGCGAGGCCGACGCCATCGGCGACCTGGTCGGCACGCTGGCCGAGGGCACGATCGTGCTCGCGGGAGAGCGCCTCGCCACTGTGCCGGGCGCCCTGTCCGCTCTCGTACGGCTCGCCAACGCCTCCGACGCCAGGGTCGCCTGGATCCCGCGCAGGGCGGGCGAGCGCGGCGCGGTCGAAGCCGGCGCGCTGCCCAACCTGCTGCCGATCGGCCGCCCGGTCGACGACGAGACCGCCAGGGCCGAGGTCGCCAGGGCGTGGGACGTGGCCTCGCTGCCCGCCACGCCGGGCCGCGACACCTCCGGCATCCTGGCGGCCGCCCGCGGCGGCGAGCTGGACGCGCTGATCGTGGCCGGTGTCGACCCCTACGACCTGGCCGACCCGGCCGCGGCGCTCGAGGCCCTCGAGCACACGCCGTTCATCGTCAGCCTGGAGATCCGCGCCAGCGCCGTCACCGACCGCGCCGACGTGGTCCTGCCCGTCGCCGCGGTTCAGGAGAAGGGCGGCACGTTCGTCAACTGGGAGGGCAGGGGCCGCTCGTTCGAGGCGCCGCTCAAGGTGCCGGGGCTGCAGAGCGACCTGGCCGTGATCGGCAACCTGGCCGACCGGATGGACGTCCATCTGGGCCTGCCGGACGCCAAGTCCGCCAGGCGCGAGCTGTC
>NZ_JBFAMX010000386.1:0-9733 GCF_040659615.1 Nonomuraea sp. NPDC049784 | reverse complement strand
GCTCGCCCCGCAGGTCCAGCGCCGTGGCCACGACGTACGCGGCCGAGCCGTGCACCTGGTCGATGAACCACATGCGCCGCTGGATGAACGAGACGGGAGCCGGCCCGGGCTCCTCGACGACCGGGATCACTTCGCGGGCGCCCGCCGGCGCGATGGCCGGGATCACCTCCCGAGCCCCCGCCGACGCGACGAGCGTCCGCTGGCCGCCCAGCGTGGGGTGGTCGAAGACCGCCTCGATGGGCAGCCCGAGGCGGGAGGCGAGCTGGGTGGCCACGAGGGAGTCGCCGCCCAGGCTGAAGAAGTCGTCCTGCGGGCCGGCGGGCGCGATGCCGAGCACGTCCTGCCAGGCGGCGGCGACCACGTCGAGCTCCTGGACCGCCCGCGCCTCCGCCACCGGTGCCGCCGCGACCTCGAAGCGACGCGTCCGTGGCCCGATCCAGTAGCGGCGCCGATCGAACGGATAAGTGGGCAGCGGCACCCGCCTGCCCGATGGGCCGAACGCCGTCCAGTCGACGTCAGCCCCGCTCACCCACAACCGCCCGACGCCCTCCAGCAGGGCGGCCTGTCCGCTCTCCGGCTCGGCGAACGGGGCGACCGTCGCCTGGCCTCCCTGGCGGCGTACCAGGGTGGCCAGCGTACGGCCCGGCCCCACTTCCACCACCGAGGCGTCGGCCGCCACCAGGGCGCGGGCGCAGTCGGCGAACCGCACGGTTTCCCGCAGGTGGCGCACCCAGTAGGCGGGGTCCTTGGTCTCGGCGCCGGACACCCAGCCACCCGTGACGTTGGAGAGGTACGGCAGGCCGGGATTGTCTAGCTGCACCGAGGCGACCTCGGCGGCGAAGGCGTCGAGCACCGGATCCAGCATGGCGGAGTGGAAGGCGTGGGAGGTGCGCAGCGCGCGACAGGCGACGCCCTGCCGCGCCAGCCGCTGCTCCAGCTCGGCGATGGCCTGCTCCGGGCCGGCCAGGACGCACAGCTCGGGAGTGTTGACCGCCGCGAGTGAGACGTCCTCGCCGAGCAGGTCACCCACCTCGGACTCGGGCAGCGGCACGGCCAGCATCGAACCAGGGGGCAGGCTCTGCACCAGGCGGCCGCGCGCGGCGACCAGGCGCAGGGCGTCCTCCAGGGTGAAGACCCCGGCCAGGCAGGCGGCGACGTACTCGCCGATGCTGTGCCCGGCCATCATCGCAGGCCGGACGCCGCGCTCGATCAGCGTGCGGGCGAGCGCGTACTCGGTGACGAAGAGCGCGGGCTGGGTGAGCCAGGTCTGGTCGAGATCGCCGGCCTCTCCGTACAGGGCCTGGCGCAGGTCCAGGCCGAGGTACGGCTCGAGGATGCCGGAGCAGGCGTCGACGGCGGCGCGGAAGGTGCTCTCCGACCGGTACAGGCCCACGCCCATCCCCCGGCGTTGCGAGCCCTGGCCGGGGAAGATGAAGGCGACCTCGCGCGGGTGTGACTCGCCTGTGATGGGCTCGGCGTCCAGTGCCGACTGGTGGTCCTCGGCGACCAGGATGCCGCGGTGCCGCAGCTGGCGGCGGCCGAGCCGGAGGGTGGCGGCGACGTCGCCCAGGTCCGTGTCCGGACGCGCGCGCAGGTGGGCGCGGAGCCGAGTGGCCGCTTCCGCCAGCGCCGAGTCGCCGGCGGCCGACAGGATGAGCAGGTGGGGGCCGGTCGCCGGTGAGGCAGGGGCTTGTACGGGTGCTTCCTCCAGCACAACGTGGGCGTTGGTGCCACCCATCCCGAAGGCGCTGACCCCCGCCCTGCGCGGTCCCGGTCCCTGCGGCCATTCCGCGCCGGCGGTGGGCACGTAGAACGGGCTGAAGTCGATGCGCGGGTTGGGCGTCGCGAAGTTGACCGTGGGCGGCAGCGTGCGGTGCTTGAGCGCCAGCACGGTCTTGATCAGCCCGGCCATCCCGGCGGCGGCGTCGGCGTGGCCGATGTTGGACTTGACCGAGCCCAGCGCGATCCGCCGCTCCCCGGTGAAGACCTGGGAGAGCGCCGCGACCTCGATGGGATCGCCGAGTGCGGTGCCCGTACCGTGCGCCTCGATGTAGTCGATCGTGCCGGGGTCGACGCCGGCCGTGGCCAGCGCCGCGGTGATGACCTCGGCCTGGCCGTCCACGGCCGGCGCGGCGTAGCCGACCTTCCTGGTGCCGTCGTTGTTGACCGCGGAGCCTCGTACGACGGCGTGGATGGTGTCGCCCGCGGCGACGGCGTCCTCCAGTCGCTTGAGCACGACGACGCCGACGCCGGCGGCGCCGATCGTGCCCTGGGCCTCCGCGTCGAAGGGACGGCAGTGGCCATCCGGCGAGCCGATGCCGCCGCTCTGGTAGAGGTAGCCTCGGCGGGTCCAGGCGTTGACCCGTACCGCTCCGGCCAGCGCGATGTCGCAGTCGCCCGCGATCAGGCTCTGCCTGGCCAGGTGGAGCGCGACCAGCGAGGTGGAGCAGGCGGTGTTGACGCTGATGCTCGGCCCGCGCAGGTCGAGCTTGTAGGAAGTGCGGGTGGGCAGGGAGTCCTTGTCGTTGCTGAGCATGACCTGGTACTCGCCCACCGCTTTGAGCACGTCGGGTGCGGCCAGCAGGTTCTCGATGAAGTAACTGCTCATCGCCGAACCGGCGAAGACGCCGATCTGCCCCGGGTGGCGGGCGGGGTCGCAGCCCGCGTCCTCCAGCGCCTCCCAGGCGGTCTCCAGGAACAGGCGCTGCTGCGGGTCGAGGATCTCGGCCTCGCGCGGGGTGAACTCGAACAGCGTGGCGTCGAACAGGTCGATGCCTTCCAGCACCGTCCCTGACCTGACGTAGGCGGGGTCTGCCAGCCGGTCGGGGTCCTCGCCGTCGGCGAGCAGCTCCTCGTCGGTGAAGTCCTGGACGGCTTCCACGCCGTCGCGGATCGCCGCCCAGAACTCCTCCGGCCCCGTGGCGCCGGGGAAGCGGCAGGCCATGCCGACGATGGCGAGCGCGCCGCCGGCGGGCGCGGTGGCCACGACCGCCTCCGGCTCCGGCTCGCCGGGGTTCAGGTAGGCCGTCAGCGAGGCGATCGTCGGGTACCTGAACAGGTCGGTGACGGTCAGGCTGAACCGCTTGCGCAGTCGCTCGTGCACCTGCAGGACCAGCAGCGAGTGGCCGCCCACCTCGAAGAAGTTGCTGTCGGGGCCGAAGGAGTCGGTGCCCAGCGCCTCGCGCCAGGCCCGGGTGATGAGCTGGGTGATCTCGCGGCGCGGCAGCTCCCCGGGCGCCTCGTCCCCACCCATGGCTTGGGCCAGCACCTGCTGGAGCTCGGCCACCAGGCTGCGGATCGTTCCCGCGTGGAACAGGTCCGTGTTGTACTCCACGAGCCCGTCCAGAGTCTCCCGGACGCCCACGGTCAGGTCGAACTTGGCCGTGCGCTCGGGGATCTCCACGGGGGTGACCGTGAGGCCGGCCAGTTCCAATGTCGCCGTGGCCTCGGGCAGCATGTTGAACATCGTCTGGAACACCGGGCTGCGGTCCAGGCGGCGTTCCGGGTTGAGCTCCTCCACCAGCCGCTCGAAGGGCATCCCCTGGTGGTCGTGGGCGTCGAGCACCGCCTCCTTGACCCGCTCGACCACCTCGGCGAACGACGGCTCGCCCGACAGGTCGGCGCGAATGGCCAGCGTGTTGGTGAAGAACCCGATCAGGCCCTCGTACTCGATCCTGTCCCGGTTGGCGATGGGCGTGCCCACCACCAGGTCCGGCCGCCCGGAGCGCCGGGAGAGCACCACCAGGTAGGCCGCGAACAGCACCATGTACGGTGTGGCGCCCAGGCTCCGGCAGTACGCCTTGAACTCCTCGCGTGGGAGGTCGAGGGCGAAGGGCAGCTCGGCGCCCGCGTACGTCTGGACGGCCGGTCGAGGCAGGTCCGTCGGCAGCTCGGTGAACGGCGGTGCGCCCGCCAGCGTCTCGCGCCAGTAGTGCAGCTCCCGGCTGTGGTCCTTCTCCCGCTGCCAGATCGCGTAGTCGGGGTACTGCCGGGACAACGCCGGCGGTTCCTCGCCGTTGTAGAGCGCACTCAGCTCCCGGCGCAGCACATCCAGCGACCAGGCGTCGGCGACGATGTGGTGGAGCGTGAGGTGCAGGACGTGCTGCTCCGCACCTTCGCGCACCAGGTGTGCGCGGATGAGCGGGCCGGTGGTCAGGTCCATCGGCGTGCCGTCCTCGGCGTCCGCCAGGTCGACCGTGAGCGAGTCGGCCACGATCTGGTACGGACCGTCCTCGTCCATGGCGAACGTGGTGCGCAGGCTCTCATGCCTGGCCACCAGGGCGTTCAGCGCGCGGTGCAGCGCTTCGCGGTCGAGCGGGCCCTCGATGCGGAAGGCGAGCGGTATGAGGTAGTGCGCGGCGCCCGGAGCCATCTTGTCCAGATACCAGGCGCGAAGCTGGGTGAAGGACATCGGCAGCCGGTCGGGCCTGGGCCGCTCGGCCTGCTGCTGCTTCTTCTTGCGTAACGCTTCCAGGAGCTGGCGCTGCTGGGCTGACAGGCTCATTGGTTACCCTCCATCGACCGCAGCAGGGCCTCGGCCTCTTCGTCTGAATACGCGGCGACCATGAGATAGAGCTCGGCGGCCGCCTCCACGTCCGGCGACGTGAGCTGCGCGCCGAGCTCGGCGACGGTCGGGTGGGCGAAGAGCGTCCGCAGCGGCACCTGCACGTCCAGCGCCTCGCGCAACCGGGAGGCGATCTGCGTCGCGTTGAGCGAGTGACCACCCAGCTCGAAGAGGTTGTCGTGCCGCCCGACCTGCCCGCCCAGGACCTCCTGCCAGATGGCGGCGATGGCCTGCTCCACCGGGGTGGCCGGAGCCGTGACGGTCCGCACGCTCTGGCCCGGGTCCGGCAGGGCGTGCCGGTCCACCTTGCCCGAAGGGTTCACCGGCAAGGACTCCAGCGCGACGAACGCGCTCGGCACCATGTACTCGGGCAGCCGCTCGGCCAGATGGGCACGCAGCTGCTCCGGGGCCCAGTGGTGGGCACCGTCGGCGACCACATAGGCCACCAACCTGTCCTCCCTGGCCATGACGAACGCCTCACGCACGGCGGGATGCCCGGTCAGCACCGCGGCGATCTCGCCGGGCTCCACCCGGTAACCACGGATCTTGACCTGGTCGTCCGCGCGGCCCAGGAACTCGATCTCGCCCGCCTCGTTGCGGCGGGCCAGATCTCCGGTCCGGTAGAGCCTGCGCCCGTCCCGCCAGGTGATGAAGCGTTCCTGCGTCAGCTCGGGCTGGCCGTGGTAGCCCCTGGCCAGGCAGGCACCGCCGAGGTGCAGCTCACCGGGGACGCCGTCGGGGGCCTCGTGGCCCATGCGGTTCAGGATCAGCGCCTGGATGCCCGTGACCGGCTTGCCGATGGGCGGCAGGCGCGGCCAGTTCTCCGGAGGGCCGGTGAGCGTGTGGGCGATGTCGATGATCGCACCTTCGGTGGGCCCGTACTGGTTGTGGAGCGTCATCCACGGCCGGATGAACCGCTCGAGCTGCGGGGTGACCTGGAGCTGCTCCCCCGCGGTGATCACCTCACGCAGTGTGGCGGACGGCTCGATCCCGGCGCCGGCCAGCGACTGCAGCGCCACGAAGGGCAGGAAGATCCGCTCCACCCGGGTCCGGGCGATGTGGTCGAGCAGCGCGGCCGGGTCGCGCCGTACCTCGTCGCTGACCATGACGAGCGTCCCGCCGTACGCCCAGGTGCTGAAGATCTCCTGAACCGAGACGTCGAAGCCGAGCGCGGTGAACTGCAGGCTCCGGTACGTACCGCTGTGCCAGGCCATGAGGTTGGCGACCGGGCGGTGCGGCATCGCCACGCCCTTGGGCTGGCCGGTCGAGCCCGAGGTGAACAGGATGTAGGCCAGGTTGTCCGCCGTGACGCCGCTGTCCGGCCGGTGTTCCGGCCGGCCGTCGAGGTCGGTGTCGACGTGGACGGGCCGCTCGTGCGGCAGGCTGCCGGCCAGCGCCTGGTGCGTCACCAGGACCGGGGTGTCGACCCGGCCGAGCACCTGGGTGAGGCGTCCCTTGGGGTAGGAGGGGTCGAGCGGCACGTAGGCGCCGCCCGACTTCAGGATCCCCAGCAGCGCCACGGGCAGGTCGAGCGAGCGCCGCACATGCAGCGCGACCGGCACCTCCGGGCCCACCCCCAGCCCTCGCAGCAGGTGAGCCAGCCGGTTGGCCCGCCGGTCGAGTTCGGCGTAGGTGAGGGTGGCGCCGTCGAACTCGACGGCGACCGCGTCGGGCGTTCTGTCGGCCTGCTGTTCGAAGAGCCGGTGCAGGCACTGGTCGGGACCGCCACCGGCGGGCTCGTGCTCCTGGGCGAGCAGCGCGGAGATCGGCTCCGCCGGGTCGGCCGCCACCTGCTCCAGGACGCGCACGTAGTGGCTCAGCAGGCGCTCAGCGGTAGCGCGCTCGAACAGGTCGGTGGCGAACTCCAGGCTCAGCTCCTGCCCTTCGGCGTAGATCACCAGGTCGGCCTTGGCGCCGCCGTTCTCCACCTCCTCGAGCATCCGTAAGGTCACCCCACCGGCCCGCTTGGCGTCCGGCGGCTCCTGCATCGCGAACATCACGTCGAAGGGTGGCCGACCGTCGGGACAGAGCTCCCGCACGATCTCCTCGAGCGGCACGTCCGTGGGCGTGGCCAGGACCGTCGCCCGCACCTGTGACAGCAGGCGCTCGAAGGAGGGGTCGCCCGCCAGGCCGGTCCTGATCGGCAGCGTCTCCACGAAGAAGCCGATCGCGGAGTCCGCGCCCGGCGCCTCCCTGCCGGAGAACGGCACGCCCGTCACGATGTCGTCCTGGCCGCTGTAGCGGTGCAGCAGTGCCTGGAAGGCCGCGAACAGCACCATGAACGGTGTGGCCTGAGCGCGCCTGCCCAGCGACTCCAACTCGGCGAGCAGCCCGTCCGGCAGCGTGACCCGGACCCGGGAGCCGCGACGGAGCGGCCCCGTCGATCCCGGGCCGTCGGCGGGCAGCCCCAACCGCTCGGGCGGCGCCTCCAGGGCCTTCCTCCAGTACGGCAGGCCGTCAAGGCCCTGCTTGCGTTCGTACGGCCCGTCCGGCCGAGGCAGGCGCTCCCCCGCGTAGAGCCGCGCCAACTCGTCCAGGAAGACCCCGGCCGACCAGCCGTCGAAGGCGATGTGGTGGACGTTCACCAGCAGCCGGTGCCGGTCGTCGGCGAGCCGGAGCAGCAGCGCCCGCAGCACGGGACCGCTCCGCAGGTCGAAGGGGTCACGGGCGGCGTGCTTCGCCAGCGCTTCCGCTCCCCGCGGGGTGGCGTCCATGACCTTCATCCGCACGGGCTCCGCCGGCATGACCACGGGCACCGGCTCGCCGTCGTGCTCCTCGTAGCGGGTACGCAGGGGCAGATGCCTGCGGACAATCTCGTTGATCGCGTTCTCCAGGCGGCCGGTGTCGAGTGGACCGTCCAGGGCGAACAGGATGGGCACGTTGTACTGCGCGCCGGGCGCCATCTGGTCGATGAACCAGAGCCGGCGCTGTGCGGGCGTGAGCCCGCCCTCAACCGGGGGTGTGCGCCCGGCCGCGACCGGGTTCGGCGCCGCCGCCTCTGGCAGGCCGTCGATCACGCGGGCGAGCGCGGCGAGCGTGGGATGTTCGAAGAGCATCCGGGGCTCGACCGGCTTGCCCAGCCTTTCGCAGGCACGGGCGGCGATGCGCATCGCCAGCAGCGACTGGCCTCCCAGCGCCAGGAAGTCGTCGTCGGCGCCGATCGGCCCGGCCTCGAGGACGTCCTGCCAGATCTCGGCGAGCAGCACCTCGGTGGAGGTGCCGGGCGGCGTGATGGAGCGGGGCACACGGACCGGGTCGGGCAGAGCGGCACGATCCACCTTGCCGTTACTGGTCAGCGGGAGCTCGTCCAGGAAGACCCAGGCGGTGGGGATCATGTAGTCGGGCAGGAACCTGCGAAGGTGGGCGCGCAGCTCCTGCCCGGTCGCCGTGCCCACGATGTAGGCGACCAGTTCGTGGCCGCGGATGGCGGTGGTGGCGGCCCGGACCCGCTGGTGACGGCCGAGCACGGTCTCGATCTCGCCGAGCTCCACCCGGTTGCCGCGGATCTTGACCTGGTCGTCCTCGCGGCCCAGGAACTCGATCTGGCCGGCCTGGTTGCGGCGGGCCAGATCTCCGGTGCGGTAGAGGAGCCGCCCGTCCTGGTCGCGGACGAAGCGCTCAGCCGTGAGGTCGGGCCGGTCGAGGTAGCCCAGGCCGACGCACACACCGCCGAGGTAGATCTCGCCCTCCTCGACCGGCCGCATCGCCTCGTCCAGGAGATGGACGGTGACGCCGGGCAGCGGCGAACCGAGCGCGGGCGGGCGGCTCTGGCCGTCGTGGACCGGCACCTCGCCTGCGATCGCGTTGACGGCGCATTCCGCCGGGCCGTACAGGTTGATCAGCCGGAAGGGCAGCTCGGGTCTCGGGTAGGTGGTGAGCCGGTCGCCGCCGGTGCTCAGCGTCGCCAGCCTGGTCTGCTCCGGCCAGGCCAGGCCGAGCAGGCCCTCGGCGATGGGAGTGGGCGCGTAGCAGGTGGTCAGCTCCTGATCCACGATCCAGTCGCGCAACGCGGGCAGCGAGCGCCTGGTCCGTTCGCTGGGGATGACCATCGTGGTGCCCGCGGTCAGGTACATCCAGATCTCCCAGACCGACGGGTCGAAGTTGGGGCTGGTGAGCAGCGGGGCACGGCCGCCCAGCCCGAAGGTCTCGTGCGACCACCTGATCAGGTTGGTCAGCGCGCGGTGGGGGACGAGCACGCCCTTAGGGGTCCCCGTCGAGCCGGAGGTGTGGATGACATAGGCGAGATCGTCGGGCTTGACGTCGGGCGAGGGTAACGCCTCCGCCTCGGCGAGCGTGTCGATCACCGGGATGCCATCGGGGACCAGGGATCTCCACTCCGGTGCCGTGACCACGGCCGCGGCTCCCGCCAGCATGGCGTGGACGCGCTCCGCAGGCGTGGCCGGGTCGATCGGCGCGAAAGCGACGCCCGCCTTCATCGCGCCGAGCTGGCCCGCGACCAGCCGGATGGAGCGGTCCGAGAGCACGGCCACCCAGCGCTGCTCGGTCATCGTGAAAGGACGTAACTGAGCGGCGATGCCGTTCGCCAGGCGGTCTAACTCGCGGTAAGTGAGGTGTTCGTGACCGGCCGAAACCGCGACCCTTTCGGGGGTCGCAAACAGCTGCTCCTGGTAAAGCTGCAGAACAGATGCCATGGATGCCGCATCTGACGTCATTGTCACGCCTGCCGATTGTTGAGTTTTACGGGCCCTTTTGGGCGCACCGCGGAAAAGGATGACCTTGTCACCAGATCCATGTCAACTCTCGAACGATCACGCTGCCAGGGCATACCAGGCCGGCCCACAACCCCTCTACAGAGCCGCCATAGAGGGGGGTCTCCAGACGGTTTCCGCCTTGCCCGCGGGAGGCGCGCCACCGAAGTCGACCCCCGCGTACCGCGACATGACGGAACGGGGGGCCGAGCTCGGCCGCAGCTGACGCTAGTGCTGGGGAAGTGCGGAACGATCGGCCTCCGTCGACTCGCCGGCGCCTCCGGCCTGCGGCTCCGAGGGAGCCTTCGGCGACCGCAGCACGGTCGCCGCGATGAGGAAGCCGGCAACGAGGAGCCCTGTCGCCACATCGAACGACAGATGGTAGCCGCCGGTCAGCGCCGCGGGGACGCTCTTGTGGTCGGCGAGCAGGCTCTGCGTGCGCGAACTCGCCAGCGTGGCC
>NZ_JBFAMX010000385.1:0-9743 GCF_040659615.1 Nonomuraea sp. NPDC049784 | reverse complement strand
GCACCCGCGCGACCATGGCCGGGTCGACGGTGCGGGCGCCGTTGAGCACGCGGGAGACGGTGGCGGCGGACACACCGGCCTCACGCGCGACGTCGTAGATAGTGGGCATCGCTCCAAGTTTCTACCATCGCGGAGCCCCGTACCCCTGCCTCGCGCGGACCGGGGTCGAAGTCCTGGTCCAGGAATCGCTTTCCCTCCATGATCATACTTCCACATTTCTTGAAATATTGAAATGTAGGGGTCTAGCTGCGGAAATGCTCAACTTAAATCCTGACAATTCAGGGCTTGACGGGTGTCAGGGCGCGATTGTACGTTCATCCAGAAATCGATTGCTCACTCTCTTCTCCCTTCACCCCCACCCTCACGGCCTCCTGACTGCCGCGCGCTCAGGGGTCCCGCACTGCCAGGAGAAGCCATGTTCTCGATCGTTCGACGATGTCTGGCCACGGGCCTGGCCGGCCTGTTGACAACAGCCATGGCGGCCGTCCCGGAAGCCACGGCCGCCGCCTCACCGCCGCCCAGCCCGTTCTTCTCGACGGTGCAGATCGACTCCGGCGCCACGGTCGGCGCGCCCTCCGTGGGCGACAACCGCAACCACGGCGACCTGTGGCCGAACTGCTGGTCCGACGACGACAACGTCTACACCGCGTATGGCGACGGCGTCGGCTTCGGCACCGCGTACAGCGACATCGGGGTGGCCCGCATCTCCGGCATGCCGGGCAACCTGGCCGGCGCGCAGCTCCCGATCGGCGACAACGTCGGCCAGGTGTGGAAGCCGAACCACACGCGCAAGCCCACCGGCATGGCCTGCGTGGGCGGCACGCTCTACCTGGCTGTGCAGGACCTGGCGTTCGACTTCGACGACGCCCCGGCCGCGACGATCGCGAAGTCGACTGACCATGGCCGGACGTGGACGTGGGACCGGTCGGCGCCGATGTTCGACAACGGCCTGTTCACCACCATCTTCTTCCTCGACTACGGCAAGGCATACGGCAACGCCCCCGACGGCTACGTCTACGCCTACGGCCTCGACCACAACTGGCGCGACTCCTTCAGCGGCCACGTGCCCGACCCGGTGGACCTGTGGCTGGCCAGGGTGCCGAAGGACCAGGTGCAGAACCGGGCGGCCTGGGAGTTCGTCAGCGGCTTCACCGCCTCCGGCGCGCCCACCTGGACGTCGGACATCGGCAGGCGGGTCGCGGTCATGCACGACGACCGGCACATCTACCAGGACGTCTACACCGCCAACCGGGCCAAGAACATGACCGTGGTCAGCCAGGGCGGTGTGGTCTACAACAAGCCGCTCAACCGGTACATCTACACGTCCTGGACGGAGTACACCTTCGAGTTCTACGAGTCGCCCACACCGTGGGGCCCGTGGAAGCAGTTCTCCGGCAAGGACTTCGGCGGCTACCCGTGGACCACGACCAAGCACGGCGGCTACGCCACGACGATCCCGTCCAAATACATCAGCGCCGACGGCAAGTCCATGTGGCTCCAGTCGAACGTCTGCCCATGCGGCGGCGGCTTCCCCGAGGGGCAGCACTGGGCGTACACGTTCTCGCTGCGCAAGATGCGCCTCGAGCCGCACGTGGACACCACCCCGGTCAACACGCCCGACGGTGCCAGGAACCTGGCCCGCGAGCCGGGCACGGTGGGCATCGAACGGGTGGCGCATTTCGGCAACGTCGGCTACTACAACGACGGGAACAAGGCGCAGAGCGAGGACGACTGGAACGACGAGCGCAAGGGCGCCAGTTGGTGGGGCTACACCTGGCCGCGCGAATACCTGATGAACAAGGTCGTCTTCACCAGCGGGCAGATGTTCGGCGACGGCGGCTGGTTCGCCCAGGACCTCCGGGTGCAGGTGCGTAGGAACCACGAATGGGTGGACGTGAGCGGGCTGCGTGTCACGCCGGACTACCCGTACAACAACACGGCCGGGCCGAACCGGACGTACGAGCTGGGGTTCAACCCGGTGGACGGCGACGGCGTGCGCGTCATCGGCGTGCCCGGCGGCACCCGCACGTTCACCTCCATCGCCGAGCTCGAGGTCTACTACGGCGGCACCACCGGGATGCTGCTCGGCGGCTCGCCGGCGGATTTCACCGGTGACGGGAAGGACGACATCGTCGCTTTCACGCACGGATCGAGCGCGGACGTGTGGGCGGCCGCCTCCACCGGGACGGGCTTCGGCTCGTCCGGCAAGTGGCACGACTTCTTCGCCCCGAGCGGCGAGACCCCTTTGACCGGCGATTTCACGGGTGACGGCAAGGACGACATCGTCACCTTCACGCACGGGACGAACGCCGACGTGTACGTGGCCCCGTCCAACGGCACCGGCTTCGGGGCCGCCGTCAAATGGCACGACTACTTCGCCCCCAGCGGCGAGATCCCGGCGGTCGGCGACGTCAACGGCGACGGCAAGGACGACATCGTGACCTTCACGCGCGGCTCCGACGCGGACGTCTACGTAGCCTTGTCGACCGGCACGAGCTTCGGCGCGGGCCAGAAATGGCACGACTGGTTCGCGCTCAACGGCGAGTTCCCGGCCCTCGGCGACGTCAACGGTGACCGCAAGGACGACCTGATCGTCTTCACCCAGGGCGCCACGGCCGACGTCTACGTCGCCCTGTCCACCGGGACCGGCTTCGGCCCCGCCACCAAGGCGCACGACAACTTCGCGCCGGGCGCCGAACAGCCTCGCGTGGGCGACTTCAACGGCGACGGAAAAGACGACATCGTCACCTTCACCGGCAACCCCGCCGCCGACGTGTACGTGGCCCTTTCCGACGGTGCGGGATTCAAGGCCGCCGCCAAATGGCACGACGACTTCGCCCCGGCCGGCGAGTTCCCGTACGTCGGCGACTTCGACGGCGACGGCAAGGACGACATCGTCACCTTCACCAAGGGCTCGGCCAACGACGTGTTCGTGGGCCTGTCGAACGGCAGCTCGGCCTTCGGCACCGGGATCAAATGGCACGACTTCTTCGGCCTCAACGGCGAAACCACCCTCTGATTCAGGAGAACACCATGAGAAAGATCCGAGTTCGCCGCGCGTTATCCATCACCGCGGGCGCGCTGGCCATCGCCGTGGCTTCCGCTCTGCCCGCCCAGGCAGCCCCCGACCCCGGCAAGCAGCCGCACCGCTCCAACGCCGAACTGCTCCTCGCCTGCCCCTCCGTCCCCTCCACCCACGACCAGTGGGTCACGACGGCCGTCTACCGGGTCGGCCGGAGCCTCAACGCCAACGACAAGGTGATGCTCGCGGCGTTCGAGACCGGCTGGGTCGAGTCCCACATGAACAACCTCAACTGCGGCGACAAGGACTCACTCGGCGTCTTCCAACAGCGCCCGAGCCAGGGCTGGGGCACCCCCGAGCAGATCCTCGACGTCAGTTTCGCCGCCAACTCGTTCTTCACCCGGGCCATCAAGAACGACGCGGCCAACCCCGGCTACAGCCCCGGCCAGCTCGCCCAGAGCGTCCAGCGCTCCGCCTTCCCCGACCGCTACGACCAGTCCGAGGCCAAGGCCCGCTCACTCCTGAACGAGGCCGCGTGGATGCACGGCATGCAGGCGGGCTCGCCGGCCGACTTCAACGGCGACGGCAAGGACGACATCATCACGTTCACCAAGAACGCCTCGGCCGACGTGTACGTCTCCACGTCGAACGGCACGTCGTTCGAGGGCACCTCGGTGAAGTGGCACGACTTCTTCGGCCTGGGCGGCGAGACCACCTACACCGGCGACTTCACTGGTGACGGCAAGGACGACATCGTCACGCTCACGCACGGCTCCAGCGGCGACGTGTACGTGGCGGCTTCCAACGGCAACGGCTTCGGTCCCGCCGCGAAATGGCACGACTACTTCTCACCCGGTGGCGAAACGGCGGCCGTCGGCGACTTCGACGGCGACGGAAGGGACGACATCGCGACCTTCGCCCGCGGGACGACACAGGACGTCTTCGTGGCCCTCTCCAACGGGAACGGGTTCGGCGCGGGCCAGAAATGGCACGACTTCTTCGGCCTGAACGGCGAGTTCCCGGCCGTGGGCGACGTCAACGGGGACGGCAAGGACGACATCATCGTCTTCACCCAGGGCTCGGCCAACGACGTTTATGTGGCGACGTCCACCGGGACGGGCTTCAACGCCGCGGTCAAGGTGCACGACAATTTCGCCCTCGCCGGCGAGCAGCCGCGCATCGCGGACGTGAACGGCGACGGCAAGGACGATCTCGTCACCTTCACCAACAACAACCTCGGCGACGTCTGGGTGGCCCTGTCCGACGGGGCGGGCTTCGGTCCGGGGCTGAAGTGGAACGACTGGTTCGCCCCGAACGGCGAGTTCCCCTACACCGGCGATTTCGACGGTGACGGCAAGGACGACATCGTCACCTTCACCAAGGGCTCGGCCAACGACGTGTTCGTGGGCCTGTCGAACGGCAGCTCGGCCTTCGGCACCGGGATCAAGTGGCACGACTTCTTCGGCCTCAACGGCGAGACCACCCTCTAGAAGGAGCTGGAACAATGCAGTGGAAGCATGTGCGTAAGGCCCTCTTATGCGCGGCCGTCGGCGGGCTGCTGCTCACCGCCAGGCCCGCCGCCGCCGCCCAGCCGGACGGGCTGGACAAGGCGTTCGCCGACGCGACGGCGGAATACCAGGTCCCCAAGGACCTGCTCGTGGCGGTTGGCTACGGCGAGACGCACCTCGACGACCACAACGGCGAGCCCAGCAGCGCCAACGGCTACGGCGTCATGCACCTGGTGAGCAACCCGCAGAACAAGACCCTCGAACAGGCCGCCAAGCTCACCGGCGAGTCCGAGGCCCAGCTGAAGACCGACACCGCGGCCAACATCCGCGGCGGCGCGGCGGTCTTGCGCGCCCTCGCCGACCAGGCGGGGCTCGACGCGTCCAAGCGCAACGACGTCAACGCCTGGTACCCGGCCGTCGCCCGCTACAGCGGCGCCGCCAACGACCAGGTCGCCCGCCTGTACGCGGACACCGTGTACGGCATCCTCGCGCAGGGCGTCAAGGATCCTCAGGTGGTCGTGCAGCCGCACAAGGTGAGCCCGGACCGCGGCAAGTACGCCAAGGTCAAGCCCCTGGCGGCCTCCACCGGTGACGCCGGGGCCGGGATCCTGAGCACCGACTACCCGCCCGCCCACTGGGTCCCCGCACATCCCAACAACTACTCGGTCGGCCGCTCCAGCCCCATCCGTAAGATCGTCATCCACGTCACCCAGGGCTCGTACGCCGGCACGATCAACTGGTTCCAGAACCCGTCCGCGCAGGTCAGCGCCCACTACGTGATTCGCTCCTCCGACGGCGACGTCACGCAGATGGTCCGCGACACCGACACCGCGTACCACGCCAGATCCTCCAACTCCGAGGCCCTCGGCATCGAGCACGAAGGCTACGTGGACAACCCGTCGTGGTTCACCGACGCGATGTACCGCTCGTCGGCCGCGCTGACCAGGTACCTGGCCGACAAGTGGGGCATCGCCCGCACCCGCGCCAACATCGTCGGCCACAGCGAGCTGCCCGGCAACGACCACACCGACCCCGGCCCGAACTGGAACTGGGACTACTACATGTCGCTGGTCAACGGCGGCGGCCCGGCCCTCGGCGGCTCCCCGGCGGATTTCAACGGTGACGGCAAGGACGACATCGTGACGTTCACGCACGGCGCGAATGCCGATGTGTACGTGGCGACGTCGAACGGCAACGGGTTCGACGGTACGTCGGTGAAGTGGCACGACTACTTCGCGCTGAGCGGCGAGACCCCGCTGACCGGCGATTTCACCGGCGACGGGAAAGACGACATCGTCACGTTCACGCACGGGGCGAATGCCGACGTCTACGTGGCTCCCTCCACGGGGACGAGCTTCGGGGCCGCCGCCAAGTGGCACGATTTCTTCGCTCCGAGCGGGGAGATCCCGGCAGTCGGCGACTTCGACGGCGACGGCAAGGACGACATCGTCACGTTCACGCGTGGGTCGGCGAACGACGTCTTCGTGGCGCTGTCCAACGGGACCGGTTTCGGCACGGGCATGAAGTGGCACGACTGGTTCGCGCTGAACGGCGAGTTCCCGGCCGTGGGCGACGTGAACGGGGACGGTAAGGACGACATCATCGTCTTCACCCAGGGTTCGACCAACGACGTTTACGTGGCGATGTCCACCGGCACCGGCTTCGGCCCGGCGGTCAAGGTGCACGACAATTTCGCGCTCGCGGGGGAGCAGCCGCGCGTGGCGGACGTGAATGGCGATGGCAAGGACGATCTCGTTACCTTCACCAACAACAACCTCGGCGACGTCTGGGTGGCCCTGTCCGACGGGGCGGGCTTCGGCCCGGGGCTGAAGTGGCACGACTGGTTCGCCCCGAACGGCGAGTTCCCGTACACCGGCGACTACAACGGCGACGGCAAGGACGACATCATCACCTTCACCCGCGGCAGCACCAACGACGTCTACGTCGGCCTGTCCACCGGCACTGCCTTCGGCACCGGACTCAAATGGCACGACTTCTTCGGCCTGGACGGCGAGACCACCCTGTGAAAGGGACGAGCATGACCCGAAAGCTGCTCGCCGCGTTATCGACGAGCCTGCTCATCGCCGCCTCCGCCGTCGCCGTCACAGCGCAACCCGCTGTCGCGGCGGCGGGGGCCGACAAGGGGCCGATCGGCTGGGACGTCTTCCGGCGCCTCGACCGGCTCCCCTACCTGAGTCCAGGCACGCAGACCCGGCAGTTCTCCAGCTTCGACCGGGCCGGCGGAAACACCCAGGACGGCTTCGACGGCGCCTACTCCTGCCTGCGCAAATCGGGCACCTCCTGCGTGATCGCCGAGGACACCGGGCCGGGCGAGATCTCCTCCATCTGGTTCACCAGGGACGAGGGCAATGTCTCGGCCACCGGCACCATCACGATCGAGCTGGACGGCGCCACCGTCGTCAGCGCGCCCCTCCAGTCCCTGGTCAACGGACAGGTGGGCGGGCCGTTCGTCTACCCGCTGGTGGCCAACGCCGACCAGAGCTCCGGCGGCGTCTACATCAAGGTGCCGATGCCGTACCGCGAGTCGATGCGCGTGTACGTCCAGAACAACCCCCTCTTCTACCACGTCACCTACCGGCACTTCCCGGACGCGGAAGGGGTGAAGAGGTTCGACGTCACCGAGAACGCCACCGACGTCGTCAACCTGCTCAAGGCATCCGGCATCCGAGACCCGAAACCGGCCCAGCCGGGCACCCAGACCGTCAATGAGAAGGCGACCCTTACGGCGGGGCAGCAGCGGGAAATGGCCAGGGTGACCGGGTCCGGCGCGATCTCCGCGCTACGGGTGCGCGTCCCGGACGCGCAGGCCACCGACGACACCCTGGCCGGGCTGCGGCTGCGGCTCGACTTCGACGGCCGCAACACCGTCGACTCGCCGGTCGGCGAGTTCTTCGGCTCGGGGCTGGGCGAGCATCCGGCCAAGTCGCTGCTGTTCGCCATGGACACGGCGCCGGGCGGCTGGTACACGACGTGGTGGCCGATGCCGTACCGGACCGAGGCCAAGGTCAGCCTGGTCAACGGCACCGGGCGCACGCTGACGGACCTCGAGGTGCAGGTGACCTCCGCGGCCGACCCGGCCTGGGCCGGCGCGCTCATGCCCGGCGGCAAGGCGGGCTACTTCACCACCGAGTCCCGCCGCGGCGCCGTCGTACGCGACGCCGACTGGCTGTTCGCCGACCGGACGGGGCGCGGCAAATTCGTCGGCGTCTCGCACACCATGCAGGGGCTCGTCCCCAGCGGCAACACACGGCAGTACCTCGAGGGCGACGAGCGCGTCCACGTGGACACGGCCCTGTCGCCGCAGCTGCACGGCACCGGCGGCGAGGACTTCTACGAGTCCGGCTGGTACTTCAACCGCGGCGAGTTCTCCAACCCGCTGAACGGCAACCCCGCACACGAGAAGTTCGCTGAGGGCTGCCAGTACGAATGCGACGCCACGTACCGGCTCATGCTGTCCGACGGCGTGGAGTACTCCAGCGCGCTGAGGTTCGGCATCGAGCACGGCTTCCAGAACGACACCCCCGCCACGTACGGCTCCACCGCCTTCCTCTACGCCCAGCCCACGTTCGGCACGCACCGCACCAGCGTCCTCGATGTGGGCGATGCGACCAGCAGGGCCGAGCACGACTACCGGGAGACCGGCGCGGCGACTCAGGCCACGCTCACGTCCGTGTACGAGGGCGACGACGACCACCAGACGGTACGCGGCGTCACCCGGACCACGTCGAGCCCGGTCTCGTTCCTGCTGGGCGTGGACGGGGAGAATGCGGGCGTGCTGCTGCGGCGTACCTCCGACCAGGCCAACGCCTACCAGGCGGCCCGCGTCCTCGTGGACGGCACCGACGTCGGCGAGTGGCGGCAGCCGCTCGGCAACGGCACGCAGCGCTGGCTGGCGGACACGTTCTCACTCCCCGCGAGCGTGACCGGGGGCAAGCAGGTGGTCCGCGTGGAGCTGCGCCCCACCTCCGGGGTGTGGACGGCAGCCAGGTACGCCGCCGACAGCCTCATCCCCGCGCAGCACGTCGACGCGCGTGCCCCCTCGGCGACCGAGGGCGCGTCGCCGGTCGGCGGGACCGACCACGCGCTGCACCTCACCTGGCGCGAGCCGGACGACGACCTCGGCATCCGCGAATACCGCGTGTATGGCTCCACGTCGCCGACCGCGCAGGGCACGCTGCTCGGCACCACCCGCACGCCGGGCTTCACCCACGGCCCACTGGCCGCCGGCGCCACCTGGTACTACCGGGTGGAGGCGGTGGACCTGTCGGGCCGCACCGCCGACGTGGGCCCGGTCGTCTCCGGCCGCACCGGCACGCCCACCCGCACCGACGTCAGCAAGGACGGCAAGGACGACGTACTCACCTTCACCCGGGGCAGCACGGCCGACGTGTACGCCTCGCTCTCCGACGGGACCAAGTTCGTGCAGGACGGGTGGAAGTGGCATGACTCGTTCGCCGTCGACCAGGAGATCGCCCTGACGGGCGACTTCGACGGCGACGGGCGGGACGACGCGGCGACGTTCACGAGAGGGAGCTCCGCCGACGTCTACGTGTCGCTGGCGGACGGCGGGAAGTTCGTGCAGAACGGATGGAAGTGGCACGACTACTTCGCCGCGGGCACGGAGATCCCCGCCGTGGGCGACTTCGACGGTGACGGGCGCGACGACATCGCCACGTTCACCCGGGGCGACTCGGGTGACGTGTGGGTGGCGCTGTCGACCGGGTCCGGGTTCGGGGCGGCGCGCAGGTGGCACGACCGCTTCGCGATCGGCGACGAGTTCCCTGCCGTGGGCGACTTCGACGGCGACGGCAAGGACGACATCGCCACCTTCACTCGCGGCACGTCCGCCGACGTGTTCGTGGCACTGTCCAGTGGCAGCGTCTTCCGGCAGGACGGGTGGCGCTGGCACGACAACTTCGCGGTCGGCACGGAGACGCCCGCCGTGGGCGACTTCAACGGTGACGGGCGCGACGACATCGCCACCTTCACCGGCGGGCCGGCGGCCGACGTGTTCGTCTCACTGTCCGATGGAGGCAGGTTCGTGGAGAACGCCTGGAAGTGGCATGACAACTTCGCGGGCGGCGACCAGGTGCCGGGTCATCCCGATCTTGCCGCTCTGGAACAGCGGCACGAACTTCTCGCCGTTCTGGTCGAGGTACACGGACTTGTCCTGGCGGGCCATGGCGCTCCAC
>NZ_JBFAMX010000384.1:0-9778 GCF_040659615.1 Nonomuraea sp. NPDC049784 | reverse complement strand
GTGCGACGAAGGCCCCGCCGTCCCGCACGGCGTCCAAGGCAGCCAGACCGAGCACGGCCGCGTCCACGACGGCGTCCACGCCCCCGGGGACGAGGGCACGTACGGAGGAGGCCACATTGTCGCCGCGGGGCACGAACCACTCGGCCCCCAGCCCTCGGACCAGCTCCTCGTCCCCGGCACCCGCGACCGCCGCCACTCGGGCTCCGCGCAGAGTGGCCAGCTCGACCAGGTAGCCGCCGACGGCTCCAGCCGCCCCCGTGACCAGCAGCGTACGGCCCGGGCCGACGCCCGCGCGGTCGAGTGCCTGCCAGGCCGTGAGCGCGTTGAGCGGGATCGTGGCCGCCTCCACCGCCGTGAAGCCGCGTGGGGCCCGCGCCACCGCCGAGGCGTCGACCACCACGTACTCGGCCTGCGCCTTGACCGGTAGCTCCAGGCGCGCCACGAGCCCGATGACCTCCTCGCCCACGCGGAACGAGACCCCGTCGCCCACCTGGTCGACGGTCCCGGCGGCGTCGAAGCCGAGCCCGTACGAGTCCAGCTTGCGGGCCACGCCGTGGTCCGCGAGCGTCCCAGCCGCCACGGCGAGGTCGAACAGATTCACCCCGGCCGCCGCCACCTTGATCCGCACCTGTCCGGGCCCCGCGGTAGGCACCGGCACCTCCACCAGCCGAGGAGCGCCGGAGCCGCCAATGAGTGCACGCATGTTCGTCATGGCGACGAGAGTAGGAAGAGTTACTCTCTTCTGGTAAGTAGGCACCTGGAAGTGCGTAACCCACCCAGGAGGAGGAGCGAACAAGTGGCCACGAAGACGGCGGTGGAGCGGCGTGACGAGGCCAGGCAGGCGTTCGACGCGTACTTCGCCCAATGCCCCTCCAGGAAGCTCCTCGACCGCCTCAGTGACAAGTGGGTCACCCTTCTGCTCAGCGCGCTGGCGGAGGGGCCGCGCCGCTACAGCGACCTGGCCAGGCGCGTCGCGGGTGTCAGCCAGAAGATGCTCACCCAGACCCTGCGCGGCCTGGAACGCGACGGCCTGGTCTCGCGCACGCTCACTCCGTCGGTGCCCGTACGGGTGGACTACGCGCTCACCCCGCTGGGCGAGAGCCTGATGCCGCTGGTGGGCGCGATCAAGAGCTGGGCGGAGACGCACATCGAGGACGTCGAGGCGGCCAGGGACCGCTACGACGCCGCCAACGCCTGACCGAGCCCCTTACAGAAAGTGGTCGCGAAGCTGCCTTCCGGCACGCCGGTTACCGATACGAGGGCAGTTGTCAGCATCGGGTCAAGGCCGCCGGCGAGCGTTCCCCTCCAGCGCCGCAAGCGCCCGAAGCCCTGCTAGCGCCGACGTGATCGCCATATCGGACACCGGGTACGCGCGCCCGGAAACAGGGCCGCCGGCCCCGGGCGGTGGCGCGAGCAGTCCGGCAGCGGCCACTCGATTACCCGTAGGCCAATCGGAGCATGCGGCTCCGAATAATCCAGTACGTCGATCCTGCCTGCCATTTCAACGGCTTGACCTGGATCTCTCGAATGGAGTGCCGGCGCCGTACGAAGCGAGCGATTGGTGGCTGCCGCGCAAGCGGAAGATCGCGCATCGCACGCTCAGACGGCAATGACCGGCTTATGGATCACACCGAAACTCCGCGCCGAACAGATCAAAATCGGCAACGTCCGAAGATCCCATTGATGGCACATGGGAAGGCTCAATGAGATCACTCATCCGAGGCTGGGCGTTCTGACATATCGCGAGTGCGTCATATATAACGGATCATGTCAATAGCGCTCGTCAAGTGCGGCGATTGTCATGCTTGACGACCTTTCCAGGATGCGTTTACCGTCTGCGAGGAGCGGCTTTGGCCCATCTGTGAGGTCCGAGTTCTGCTGTTGGGGGAGGGCTCCCGATGGATGTGCTCACTGAAGGCGTTGAGCTAAGCCATGCTGATTTGGCGCTGCTGGCGGAGCTGGCAAGGGGAGTCACGGTCGATCGGGTGGGCAGACGTCTGGATATCAGCGGCCGCACGGTACGCCGGAGATTACGGGGCATCTGCGACCGCATCGGCGTCGCCACGGCGATCGAGGCCGTGGCCTGGGCCGCGCGTCGCCAGCTGATCTAGTGCTGCGGGAAGTCTCAGTCGGCGATGCGCACCGCGCCGGCGAAGGGCCGCCTGCCGAGTGCCGAGATCCGTACGACGTCGCCCGTCTGCGGGGCGTGCACCATCATGCCTCCGCCGATGTAGATGCCCACGTGGTGCAGGTCGCTGTAGAAGAACACCAGGTCGCCGGGCCGCAGCTCAGAGCGGGAGATGTGCCTGCCCGCGGTCCACTGGTCGCCGGTGTAGTGCGGTAGCGAGATGCCCACCCGCTGGTACGCCGCCATGACCAGCCCGGAGCAGTCATAGGAGCTCGGGCCCTCGGCGCCCCAGACGTACGGCTTGAGCTGCTGCGTGAGCGCCCACCGCGCGGCCTCTGCGGCCTTGCCGCTGCCCGCGATGGGCAGGTTGACCCGCACGGCGCGCGTGCCTGGCTGCCCCGCCTCGCCGAGGGCCCGTTTGAACAGGCTGCTCTCGACCTTGGTGACCAGCTTGGTGATCTTGTCGCGCTTGGACTGGAGGTCGTCGACGATCTTCTGGACCTCGTCGATGCGCGCCTTGGCGCCTGCCTTGGCACGGGCGGCGGCGTCCATGGCCTTGGCGAGCTGGTTGATCTCCTCGCCCTGCTCCTGCTCCAGTGCGTACGAGGTCGCGGCGCGGCTGAGGAACTCCTCGGGATCTTCGGAGGTCGCGAACGCCAGAGTCTTGGTGAAGCCGCCCGTGATGTAGGCGTTCTGGGCGAGCAGGGCGGCCTTCGCGCGCTTGGCGGCCAGATCCGTCTCGCTGCTCGTCAGCGTCTTCTGCGCGACCTCAGAGGCCTTCTTGGCCGTCTTGAGCTTCTCCCGCTGGCCGTTGTACTGCTCGGTCAGCGTCTCGATCTGGGTGTGCAGCTCCTGGGCCTGGTTGGCGAGCTCCTTCAACGAGGGCTTGGGGTCCGCGGACGCCGAACCGACGGGGATGGCGAACAGCAGCGCGGCGACTGTGAGACTCACCACACCGAAGTGGCGCGGGCGCCGTGCCCGTTCCGGAGGGCGGGCGTGCTTGCCCGCCGACTTCCCCCCACCGTTGCGCGTGCGCTTCACCAACCAGCTCCTCTCTTGGACGCCTACCGGGTTAGCTGACGGGTTCGGGCCGGAGCAGCCCTACCGAGAGACTCGGACTCACCCCTGTGGTGGCGCTGGAGGTCGCCACCGATGGATCCCCGGCTCCCCTTTCGGGAATTGAGCGTGTCTCCCGCGCGGCACGCGGGGAACATTGTCGCTGGACACTAATGCACTCCAGGTTCGTGCTCAACCAGAACTGCCAAGTCTGTAGAGGTTTCACAACCGAAGGGTCACAAGGTGATCTCGTGATCACCTGTGCAGAACAGACCTTATGCCCTCTATGTCCGTCCTTTCGCGCAAACGAGACTGGGGGCAAGCTCCGTGCTCATCTGGCCACGGGATGTAACAGGATGGGCCGAGACATGGGAGTTAGGGCCGAGCCGTAATGAGATCTGTACCCTGGAGTGCCATGGAGCAGGTGGCCGAACTGACAACGCCCGAGACCGCGGTGGTGGTCCGGCGAGCCCGCACGCCCGACGTGCGCGCGGTCAGGCGCCTGGTGGACACCTACGCGGGCGCGGGCCCGCGGCTCCTGGAAAAGGCCACTGTGACGCTGTACGAGGACGTACAGGAGTTCTGGGTGGCCGACCGAGGCGGGCAGGTCGTCGGCTGCGGCGCGCTCCACGTGCTCTGGGAGGACCTCGCGGAGGTCCGCACGGTGGCCGTGGACCCCGAGTGCCGGGGGATGGGCGTCGGCCACCGGATTGTCTCCGCGCTGATCCAGCACGCTAAAGATCTGGGTCTGCGACGTGTATTTTGTCTCACTTTTGAGGTCGACTTCTTCGCGAGGCACGGGTTCCGCCCGATCCAGGGCACACCGGTCTCACCCGAGGTCTACGCCGAACTGCTGGCCTCGTATGACGAGGGTGTGGCGGAGTTCCTCGACCTGGAACACGTCAAGCCGAACACGCTGGGCAACACCCGCATGCTGCTCCACCTGACATCGGGTGACGCGGACCTTGACCAGATGGAAAGGTGATTGTTGATACCTATGTCGATACGTTGGGCAGCACAGGCATGTGTCCTGACACGTGCCACATGCGCACTCGAAGCGAGGTGACACGGTGAGCACCGGACAGCCGCCGTATCCACAGGACGAATCCGGCGACAATCCCGCCGGCACTCCGGAATACGGTCAACAGAACGCGGGTCGCCGCCCCGGCGAGCCCGACCCCGACGTGACTGTGGTCGGCTACCGGGCGGACGATGCCTACGGTCAGCAGCCCCAGTACGGCCAGCAGGGCTATGGCCAGCAACAGCAGTATGGCCAGCAGCCCCAGTACGGCCAGCAACAGCAGTACGGTCAGCAGCAGCCTCAATACGGCCAGCAGCCCCAGTACGGCCAGCAGCCGCAGTCCCAGCCCGGCTACGGCCAGCAGGGCTACGGTCAGCAGGGCTACGGTCAGCAGGCCCAGTCGCAGCCGGACTACGGGCAGCAGCAGTACGGTCAGCAGCCCCAGTACGGCCAGCAGCAGCCGGGCCAGCAGGGCTACGGCCAGCAGCCCCAGTACGGCCAGCAGCCGCAGTCGGGCCAGCAGGGTTACGGCGGCCAGCAGGATTATGGCCAGCAGCCCCAGTCGCAGCCCGGTTACCCGCAGCAGGGCTACGGCCAGCAGCCGCCCTCGGGCCAGCAGTACGGGCAGCAGGCCCAGTCGCAGCCGGACTATGGTCAGCAGCCTCAGTACGGCCAGCAGCCGCAGTCGGACTACGGGCAGCAGGGCTATGGCCAGCAGGGTTACGGTCAGCAGGCCCAGTCGCAGCCGGACTACGGGCAGCAGCAGTACGGTCAGCAGCCCCAGTACGGCCAGCAGCAGCCGGGCCAGCCGGACTATGGCCAGCAGCAGTACGGTCAGCCCCAGTACGGTCAGCAGCAGTCCCAGCCGGGCTACGGCCAGCAGTACGGCGACCAGCAGCAGTACGGCCAGGCTTACGGGCAGCCGCAGCAGTACGGGCAGCCCGGCTACGGTCAGGCCTACGGACAGCCGGGTCCGGTGGGCGTCCAGCCGCCCGGCGCGCCGGCCCCGCTGGCGGAGTGGTGGCAGCGCCTGGTGGCGAGGATCATCGACGGCGTCATCTTCGGCATCCTCTACACGGTGATCAGCATCGTCGTCGGCCTGCTCGCCGTGGGCTACGACTCCGCCACGGGTCTTACCACCGGCATCCTGAGCGGCTTCCTGGTTGCGCTCGTTCAGTATCTCCTCCTGGCCTTGCTGTATGTCGGCTACGACTTCTTCATGACCAAGATGAACGGCCAGACGGTTGGGAAGATGGTCATGGGCATCAAGGTCGTGCCGGTCGGTGCCGGGATGCCGCCCGGCGGCCTGGCCACCGACGCGGCGCTCAAGCGTGCGGCCGGCACCTGGGGCTGGTACTTCCTCGGCGTCATCCCGATCATTGGCCCGCTGTTCGGCGTCATCGGCACGGGTCTGAACGCTGCCTCGCAGCTGTGGGACAAGCCGCTGCAGCAGACGTTCGCCGACAAGTTCGCGAAGACCGTAGTGGTGAAGATCAAGTAGTTCACGCGACAGGTAAAAGCAGGGGTCGGCTTCGTGCCGGCCCCTGTTTTGTGTGCGGGGGGCGTACCAAAATGGGGGCCTGGGTCGCTGATGACGCGAGGTGGGAGTTATGGCCGGGTCGCCGTCGTGGGCGGACGCGCTGCCCGCGGAATGGTGGGAACGGCTCGCCGCCCGAGCGATTGAAGCGCTCGTCTTCGGGGTGTTCTATTACATTCTGTTCATCGCGCTATGGGGCATCTTCCGAACTGTAGGCATGCTGGAGGTGTTCGACGGCCGACTGCCCGGTGTGTTCGCGTGGCTCGCCGCAGGGCTGGGTTATGTGGGCTACGACTGGTGGGCCCATTCCAGGCGCGGCAGGACGTTCGGGAAGGCGATCATGAGGATTCGCCTGGCCCCGGACGATGTTCCGTCCGGCGCGCTGCTCAAACGGTCCCTGCTCTATCCGGGGCCTGTCATGCTGATGGGCATTCCCGTGGTCAATCTGCTCGCCGGAATGCTCCTGTTCTGTGTGGGCTTGCTCATCCTGATCGACAAGCCCCTGGAGCGGGGGCCGCACGACAGACTAGCTGGAACGCGCGTCGTAAAAGATCTTCAGTGAGCCATCCGCCCCAGGCGGGATGCCAATTCTCAAAATTTTCCCTTGATCCGGTAAGGAGTCTGGAGAGACTGGCATTAGGCTATGGGGCGTCCGGGCTGCCGGATGTTGGCGCCCCCGCGACGCGTGGGGCATCTGTGCGCCGCTATGGTCGTGTCTGGGTGGTAGACACCTTGTGCGTCACGAGGGTCCCGGTGCCCCTCCTGGTCGCGCTCCCATCCATATAATGCGCCCCCGAAACCCCGCTAGCCGTGGAGGCGAGGACGAATGGAAGCCCTTACAGACGTATTGTCAGCGCTCATCCCCCCGGTGGTGGTGGGCGGCGCCTTCATCTTTGGCGTAGTGAAGTTGGTCCGATCCGAGGTCCTCGGAGGTCGCCGAAACCGTGAGGATCAGGCCGAGGAGCCAGAACTGATCGGCCAGTCAGCCGAATCCCCGCAGCGCTGAATTGTCTCCGCGCCTTTCCGGGTATATGTTTGGGCAGGCGAATGAAACAATGCTCCGCGAAAGGATTGCGTACATGGCCAAGCAGATCCAGGAGATTCTCATCGATGACCTCGATGGGGGCGAGGCCAATGAGACGGTCAGCTTCGCTATTGACGGCTCGTCCTATGAGATTGACCTCAGCGACCTTAACGCGAAGAAGCTGAGGGACGCACTCACGCCTTTCGTGCAGCACGCGCGCAGGGCGGGCGCAGTCTCCACGCGTCGCCGCGGTCGCGGCGGCAGCCGGGCGATGAGCCGCGAGAAGAGCTCCGAGATCCGGCAGTGGGCCAAGGCTCACGGCCTGCCGGTCAGCGAGCGCGGGCGGATCGCCTCCACGGTCGTCGAGAAGTATGAGGCGGCTCACTGAGCGAGTCGCCTATCGACCATGCGCTTATGCCGTTCGCCTAGGACCCCGGCGGCCGCCATAAGCGCATGATCGTATCTGGGGCCGGTTCTCGAATGCCGCGTGCCCGGATGGCGATCTTCCACGTCGTACATATGCGGGCGTTTTGGTCGGGTGTGCCGGTCCATGGGCCGGCGCCGTTTCACCGGCGGGCGCCCGCATATGTGGTTACGCCCCGTGCTGCTCCCGAAAAGTCAGTCACGGGGCTATACCTCATTCAACGTACGTTCGCGGCCGTACGTCACGAGTGGGCGCCACGTTCATGGAACGCGCCATCGCCGTAAATCACGGTGACGTATAGCCGGAAGTCGCCTGAAGGCGATCTCCGACCACGGTCGCGTCTATAGCGATGATCTCTCCGAACGTAAACCGGGCACCGCTACTGTAAGTAAACCCGCGACCGGCGGGATGGACGGCTCCGGGCAATACCGGCGGCCCTGCCGGCTCCCGGCGGCGGGTAAACCTGCTAACCCGAGCATGGCTCGCACAAACCCCGTTCCCCGGCATGTGCGCACAATGCCCTGCCATCTCGGGCGCACAGAAGTGCGGCGAATGTGGCGTCTCGGGGCAGGATTGATCTCATGATGCGAGATGAACTCGGTAACCGGGCTGACCAGATGGCGTGATTCCCGCGGTGTGCGGTCCGTGCCGCGTTGTGCTCAGGGCGTAGCACGGCCGTTTGGACGGGGGGGCCTCCCGTACATAGGATGATTGCGTAACGATACGGACGCGGCATCTGAGATGTGCGGGCGAAGGGGCGGTCCCCAACGCCTACTCCGCTCCGGCGCGTCCGATGGCCGATCCGTGTGGGTCCGTATGCGTCGCGAGGGCAATTTTTCGACGCTTCCGAGAAGCGTCTTAAACATCGTTCGCTTGCGGCGTATCGGGAACACGTCACCCCCGAACAGTAGTTGGATGGAGGGTGAACGCCCTGCTCTCGGGGAACGTCTCTGCTATAGAGCGTGTCAGCGGCAGTGGGCACGGTTCGCCGAGCCAGGGCTAGCATGCGGGATGACGGGACCGGATTTACCGGCCTGACTGACCGCTCTGTGAGGAGCGACGAGATGTTCGAGAGGTTCACCGACCGAGCGAGGCGTGTTGTCGTCCTGGCCCAAGAAGAGGCCAGGATGCTCAACCACAACTACATCGGCACTGAGCACATTCTTCTTGGCTTGATCCATGAAGGTGAGGGCGTGGCCGCCAAGGCTCTGGAGAGCCTCGGCATCAGCCTTGAGGGTGTGCGCCAGCAGGTCGAGGAGATCATCGGCCAGGGCCAGTCGGCTCCGTCGGGGCACATTCCGTTCACCCCGCGGGCCAAGAAGGTCCTCGAGCTGTCGCTCCGTGAGGCTTTGCAGCTGGGCCACAACTACATCGGCACCGAGCACATCCTGCTCGGGCTCATCCGCGAGGGTGAAGGTGTGGCCGCCCAGGTGCTGGTCAAGCTTGGAGCTGATCTCAACCGTGTGAGGCAGCAGGTCATCCAGTTGCTCCACGGTTACCAGGGCAAGGAGCCGGCCGCGGCGGGTGGTCCGCAGGAGTCGGCCCCCTCGACCTCCCTGGTGCTCGACCAGTTCGGCCGCAACCTGACCCAGGCGGCCCGTGAGGGCAAGCTGGATCCGGTGATCGGCCGTGAGAAGGAGATCGAGCGGGTCATGCAGGTCCTCTCGCGGAGGACCAAGAACAACCCGGTTCTGATCGGCGAGCCCGGTGTCGGCAAGACCGCCGTCGTCGAGGGTCTGTCGCAGAAGATCGTCAGGGGTGAGGTGCCCGAGACGCTGAAGGACAAGCAGCTGTACACGCTTGACCTCGGTGCTCTGGTGGCCGGTTCCCGTTACCGCGGTGATTTCGAAGAGCGTCTGAAGAAGGTGCTCAAGGAGATCCGTACGCGCGGGGACATCATCCTGTTCATCGACGAGCTGCACACGCTCGTGGGCGCGGGCGCGGCTGAGGGCGCGATCGACGCGGCCAGCATTCTCAAGCCGATGCTGGCGCGCGGCGAGCTGCAGACGATCGGCGCGACCACGCTCGACGAATACCGCAAGTACCTCGAGAAGGACGCCGCGCTGGAGCGCCGCTTCCAGCCGATCCAGGTGGCCGAGCCCTCGCTCAGCCACACGATCGAGATCCTCAAGGGTCTGCGCGACCGCTACGAGGCGCACCACCGCGTGTCCATCACCGACGACGCGCTGGTGGCCGCCGCGCAGCTGGCCGACCGCTACATCAGCGACCGCTACCTTCCCGACAAGGCGATCGACCTCATCGACGAGGCCGGTTCCCGGATGCGCATCCGCAGGATGACCGCTCCGCCGGACCTGCGCGAATACGACGAGAAGATCGCCAACGTCCGCCGCGACAAGGAGTCCGCGATCGACGCGCAGGACTTCGAGAAGGCCGCTGCCCTCCGCGACCAGGAGAAGCAGCTCCAGCTCAAGCGCGAGCGGCGGGAGAAGGAGTGGAAGGCCGGCGACATGGACGTCGTGGCCGAGGTCACCCAGGAGCTGATCGCCGAGGTTCTGGCGACCGCTACCGGTATCCCGGTCTTCAAGTTGACCGAGGAGGAGTCGCAGCGTCTGCTCCGTATGGAGGAT
>NZ_JBFAMX010000383.1:0-9730 GCF_040659615.1 Nonomuraea sp. NPDC049784 | reverse complement strand
TCGCCTGCGCGCAGATCTTGGCGGCCAAGGCACTCGAGGTCACGCTGTGGGTTGATTACCACGAATTCGACGGCCCCGGCTGGTACCGCGATCAACGAGGCGATCACGACCGAAGCCGCCGGGTACCAGGCGGCGTGGGTGAGATCGCGATACCAGCCGGGGCCGTCGAATTCGTGGTAATCAACCCACAGCGTGACCTCGAGTGCCTTGGCCGCCAAGATCTGCGCGCAGGCGAGCACGGCGGCGACCGAGGCGGCCACCGCCATCGACCCTGCCCGCGGCTTCGGGCGCGGCTCGGCTCGGGGCACTTTCCTGGCCGCGATCAGGTAGGCGAGGACGGCTCCTGCCGCCCAGCCCGGTCCGCCTGCCATCAGGTCACCGAAGTCGGTCCCGTCATCCTGGATGGCAAAGGGCAGCAGAGAGCCGGCGGGTAACGCCGCGACGCTGCCGTACAGGGTGGCCACGGCCCCCTTCACGGGCTGCCCCCGCAGCAGGAAGGCCGCCGCCAGGCCGGTCATCGGCCCGGCGAGGTCCAGCCCGCCGAGCGCCGCGAGGATAAGTGTCAGGACCGGCGCGACGACCACCGACAGAACGATCATCCCTACCATGCCGGATCCCCTTCAGACCACCCCGAGCTGGTCGAAGGCCGCGGCCACGCTCGGCCACAGCGTGTCCGGGTCGCCGGCCGCGATCTCGTGACCGGCCTTATAGCACGCCAGCGCCAGCTGGGGCGCCAGCGCGGCCGTTTCCGCCGAGGCTCCCTGCTGCCGCAGGTTCTCGCCCATCATCTCGACGAGACGGCGGTGCTTGCGGGCCATGCGGTCGTCGAGCTCGGGGTTTTCCGCGATCAGCCGTTCGCGCAGGACATAGCGCGCGGTGTCCCGGGTGGCCCACGCGCAGACGGCCTCCGTGGTGTCGCGCAGCAGGGCCAGCGCCTCGGGCAGCGACGGCGGGTGGTCGAGCCGCAGCTCGCGATGGCGCCGCGCGACGTTGTCCAGCCATTCCTCCTCGCCGGCGAAGACGACCTCCTGCTTGTCGCCGAAGTAGCGGAAGAACGTGGTGCGGCCGACCTCGGCCCGATCGGCGATGTCCGCGACCGTCACGTCGGCGTAGTCGCGTTCGGTGAACAAGTCGTAGGCGGCCGCGACGATCTCGTCGCGGGCCCGCTGCTGGTTGCGCGCACGGAGGGTGGGTCGGGACACCGGATCAGTCTAGCGCCGCTGAACATCGATCCATTATGGTACGCAGTACCAGTTGGGTACTTAATTCCAAGGAGTCGACGTGCGAGCAGTGCAGATCACCGAGTTCGGCGGCCCCGAGGTCGTGGCCGTGCGGGACGTGCCCGAGCCCCGGCCGGGAGCCGGTCAGGTCCTCATCGACGTGGCGCGATGCGGGGTGAACTTCGCCGACACGTTGCTGCGTGAGGACGCCTACCTCGCCTCGGTCGCGCTGCCCCTGATCCCCGGCCTCGAGGTGGTCGGCCGGACCGCGGATGGCGGGCGGCTGGCCGCCATGATCCCCGACGGCGGGTACGCGGAGAAGGCCGCGATCCCGGAGGACACCGCCTTCCCGGTGCCCGACGGGGTTGACGACGTCGCAGCCGTCGCGCTGCTCGCCCAGGGGCTGACCGCGTGGTGGCTGATCAACCACACTTCCCGCGTGCAGCCGGGGGAGAGCGTGGTCGTGCACGCGGCGGCGGGCGGCGTCGGCTCGCTGGCGGTACAGCTGGCCAAGCTGCGCGGCGCGGGCCGGGTCATCGCCACCGCGAGCACACCGGAGAAGCGCGATCTCGCGCTCTCCCTCGGCGCGGACGCGGCCGTGGACCCCGCGACGGAGGACCTCACCGGGGCGTTGTGCGCGGCGAACGGCGGCGAGCCCGTGGATGTGGTGCTGGAGATGACCGGCGGGCGTGTCACCGACCAGAGCATCGCCGCGCTGGCCCCCTTCGGCCGGCTCGCCTTCTACGGGATGGCCGGCAGGGTCGAGCCCGAGCCGGTGTCGCCACGTGCGCTGCAGCACCGTTCCGCCACTGTCAGCGGCTTCTGGCTGATGAACGCCCTCGCCCGCGCGGCGACCCTCGGCAAGGCGTACATGGAGATGTCCGCGCAGGTGGCCGCGGGCGAGCTGCGCGTGGTCCACGGTGGCGACTACCCGATGTCGGAGGTACGGCGGGCGCACGACGACCTCAGCAGCCGCCGCACCATCGGCAAGCTCGTGATCGATCCGCAAAGATAGTACCGATCGGTTCGATCGCTGCTAATATCCAGGGCCATGGCGACATTTGTCCTGATCCCCGGTATGTGTCACGGCGGCTGGTGCTTCGACGAGCTCACCGAGCGGCTGCGCAGCCATGGGCACCGTGCGTACCCGCTGACGCTGACCGGGGTCGGCGAGCGCAGCCACCTCCTCCACGGCGGCGTGAACCTCGACACGCACATCCAGGACGTGACCGCGGTGCTGGCGGCCGAGAACGTCACGGACGCCGTTCTGGTCGGCCACAGCTACGGCGGGATGGTGATCACCGGAGCCGCCGACCGCGCGCCCGAGCGGGTGAGTGGCCTGGTGTACCTGGACGCCATGGTGCCCGGGCGCGGCGACTCCTGCTGGAGCCTGGTCTCCGACCAGGAGCGGCAGTGGTACGTGGACGTGGAGGAGAGCGGCTACGCGACCCGGCCGCTGCCGTTCTTCGATCCGCGGGCCACGGCCCACCCGCTCGCGTCGGTGCTCCAGCCGCTCCGGCTCACCGGCGACCTCGCGCACATCCGCCGCAGAGACTACGTGTACGCGGCGGGGTGGGACGGCGAGTCGCCGTTCACCCCTGTCTACGAGCGGCTGCGCCAGGACCCTTCATGGACCACCCACGCTCTCGACAGCGCGCACAACCTCATGCGCGACGCGCCTCAGGAACTGATGGAGATCCTGCTCGACGAGAGCACTCGCCCTACCGTTTCCTGAAGCGAGCTGTCCTGAGGGATGACCGTCTCGTACCCGCCGGGCAGGAGGTCCCGCTCGACGTACCATTCCCGCATCAACTCCGCACCGAACTCCGCGCTCTGCGGGCGGGTGGCGTGGCGGCGGAGCGTCTCCTCGAAGGGGATGTCGAGATAGAAGAAGTGGCTCCTGCCGGAATGGTCTTTCCGCAGTGACTCGAGCATAGGCCCGTATCTCGCGGTCGTGAGGATGCCTTCGAGGATGACGTGGTGGCCGTGGTCGAGCGCGTAGCGGGTGACGGTGTCGATGAGTCCGATGTTGACGCCGCCGGGCATGTCGAGCTCGCGGAGGATCTCGCGTCGTAGCACGTCCTGGCTCACCAGCGCCAGGCCAGGCCTGCCGTACGCCTCACGCAGTGCGCGGGCGACGCTGGTCTTGCCCGAGCCCGAGTTGCCGCGCAGGACGATCAATTGTGTCGGGGGCGAGCCGGTGATCACGCGGGTCATTGCATCATCGTCACCCAGCCGCAAAGACCGTCCGAGCCACCGAGGGGGCAGCCGGAGGCCGAGCTTCGAGCCTGAGCTACGTGGTGGCCGTACCCAAGAGCCAAAGCGTCGGCATGGGACTGACCGGAGACACACGCGCCGACACTCTGGCTGCTCAAGCGTCGCCCGGGGCGTGGAAACGCCGCTCCTGCGGCGACGGCGCCAAAGGCGAGCGCCTGTATGACTGGGCGCTCGCCACGGTGCACTTCGAGGCCGAGCCCGGCTACCAGCGCTGGCTGCTGGTCCGCAGAAGCCTGGCCCCCAACGCCAAGGGCGAACTCGAGCTGGCCTACTACCTGTGCCATGCCCCGGTCACCATGGAGGACCTCATCGCCATCGCCGGCGCCCGCTGGGCGATCGAGGAGTGCTTCCAGACGGCCAAGAACGAGACCGGCCTCGGCCATTACCAAGTCCGACGGTTCGATGCCTGGCACGGTCACAGCACCCTGGCGAACGCCTATCTAGCCGTCACCGCCGCATACGCCCCAAAAGCCCAAGCGGCCTGGTCCGCCTCACACCAGCCGAAATCCGCCGTCTCCTGGCACACCTGACCGCCACGATCACCCGCCCACTCACCTACGCCCTCGCCTGGTCGCAGCGCCGACGCGCTCATCAGGCCCGTGCTCGTAGCAGCCACTACTGGCGACGTTGGCTCAAGCATCACGAAATCGGGCTGCAGCATTAACGGCTGTACCGCTGTTCCTCCACCCCGGAACAGCGCGGCGCAGGGCATCCTGAGCTGCCGAAACAGTGCACGTGGTCATACCGGCGCTAACTTCGCGGAGGTGTTCGGGCTGCGGCGGTAGAGTCAAGCTTTTGCCCCGCGGCGGGCCGCGATACCAGCCACCAGGACTTGCAGTCCCTCTTCGAATGCCGCGTCGCTGTCACCGGCCTCCTGGATGGCTGCCGCGAGGGTGGGAGTGGCCCCGAAGACGTCGCCGGCGGCCGGTGGCTGCGGGGCATCCGCAGTGTGCTCGGCCGTGGCCTGCTCGTCGAGCACGAAGCCGTTGACGTAGCGGGTGATGGTGCCGATGGCGTGCAGTGCTTGCGCCGGCGTGAATCCGGCCGCCACGAGCGCGTTCAACTCGGCTTCGAACTTCTCGATGAGGGCCGGCCCCGCTCGGGTGCCGGCCACGAGCCGGGCGGCATCCCGGCGGGACAGCAGGACTTGGCGGCGTTCGCGTGCCCGCCGGGTCAGCCATTGCTGCCAGGACTCGCCGTCTCGCGGCGGCCCGAAGTCCTGCTGCGATTGAAGCATCTGCGCCATCTCGTCGAGCAGCGCCCGCTTGCTTGAGAAGTGCCAGTAGAGCGCAGGGTTCTTCACGTTGAGGTGCTCAGCCAAGCGGCGCACGGTCAACCCGTCGAGCCCGGTCTCGTTGAGCAGGCTCAGTGCCGCGCTGACGATGGCTTCTCGGTCCACGCTATCTCCCGTTCGACGAACCTCTTGACAGCTTAGCAATGCTAAGGCATCGTTGCCGACCTGCCCACTCTAGCGTTGCTAAGGAGCGTGAGTGATGATCCGGTCCCGTCCGGCACCGATCCGTACCTTGCTGGCCTGCGGCCTGGCCGCGCCGCTGTTCGTCGTGGTGATCCTCATCGAGGGCGCCCTGCGCCCCGGCTACCGGTCCGTGGACCACTTCATCAGCGAACTCAGCCTCGGCCGGTGGGGCTGGATCCAGATCGCGAACTTCATCGTCACCGGGCTGCTGCTGATCGCCTTCGCCGTCGGTCTGCGGCGGGCGCTGCCCACCGGCCGCGGCTTCCGGTCGGCACCGATCCTGGCGACCGCCTGCGGTCTGGCACTCATCACGGCTGGCGTCTTCAGCATGGACCCCACACCCAGCTACCACCCGGATAGCTCAGTGCCCGACAAGCCGACGCTCCACGGCACGATTCACGGCTTCATGCCGTTCGCCGTGTATCTCGCGCTCGCCGCGCTCGCCTGCGTACTCGGCCGGCGTTTTGGCGCCGAACGGCGGCGCGCCTGGATGTGGTACTGCTTCACCACCGCCGTCGCCACGCCGGCGACGTTCATGCTGGCGGCCACGCAGTACAACTTCCAGACTCAGGTTGGCCATAACCACGGCCTGTGGAACCGTGTCAGCCTCGCCGTCGGTTTCGGCTGGCTGGGTCTGGTCGCACTTCGCCTGATCCTGGACGCGGCCGATGCGCGGCGTGCACCGGGCGCGACGAGGACGTCCGGCCGTCGGTTCACCGCCCGATCGTGACGCGTCTGGAGGATGCACAGGGCTGGGCCGCGACCAACGTCGATGCCGATTCACAGAGAAAGGGGACTCGACGTGCAAGAAGCGGACCCATTTCCGATCGAGGCTGGTGGGGCTGGTTCTGCTCCTGTGGTCCTGACCGCGATCAGGCTGCTCATTCTCGTCGAAGGCGACGCGTTCAGCCCAGCCTAAGCCGGCCCGGCCAGGAAAGGTGGTGGAGATGACGGTACGACATATTGCCGTGGTCGGTCCGCTGACCGGTCCGTCCCGGCGGCTCGGGGCGGAGATGGCCCAGGCCGGACGGCTGGCGGTGGACGAGCACGCGCCCGACGGCCTGAAGGGCGGGGGAGCGGGTCACCCGGCCGCGCCCAGAGCGTACGCAGGTGCTCGGGCGAGTCACCAGAGGCCGCGTTTTACTCCCAGCCGGGGTCGGACTTCCAGTCCACCGTGCCCCACGGGGCGGCAGGCTTTGGCCGTGCAGCCAGTGGCAGGGCCAGTCGGCCGCGACCAGGACCGGGTGCTTGAGCATGCCGTCCCGGGGCAGCGACAAGGCGAACCCGTGTCTGACATGGCTGCCGCCGACCCAGCCGAACGGGCCCACATCCTCCGGGATATGCACGCCGAGCGAAATCGGCATGCAACCGTCGTCCCTGCGGCCTTCTGGGTGGACACCCACTGTAGACCGCCGGGGCGATGGGGTCGCGGTCCGCGTCCACAAGCTCGAAGCCGAATCTAGCCCGCTACCATGCCGATCATGGACAAACTGGAGCCCCGCCGCACTGCACTGCTGCTTATCGACCTGATGACGCGCATCGTTGAGCAGCCCACCGCACCGCATTCCGGACCTGCCGTGGTCACCCGCTCCCTCGCCCTGGCCGACGCAGTGCGAAAGGCGGGAGGTCTCGTTGTCGCCGTGCGGGTCGAGCGGCCAGGCGTTGCCCAGCAGCCACCGGGCAGCGAACTGGTGGGAGGGGTGCTCGGCGACCTGGAGATCGTGAAGCGCACCTGGGGCGCATTCCACAACACCGGGCTGGAAGAGGCGTTGCGTGAGCACGCCATCGACACCCTGATCATCACCGGGATCGCCACGAACTTCGGCGTCGAGCAGACCGCGCGTTTCGCCGACGAGTTCGGCTTCAAGGTGATCTTGCCCGAGGACGCGGTCACCGCACTCGACGCGCGCGCCCATGAGTTCGCCTTCGACTACATCTTCCCGCGCATCGCTACTGTCTGCACCACCACCGAGGTTGTGGCAGCGCTGGACTGAAATCAGTACGGACTCCAACTGCTGGAGCATCGGCAGCGCGAAAGGAGCTGCGCGCAAACGGTATGAAAAGGCTCGATCTTGCTGACGAGTAACTCGGCACCACCATGGAGGACCTCATCGCCATCGCCCGCTGGGTCATCGAAGAGTGCTTCCAGACGGCCAAGAACGAGACCGGCCTCGGCCATTACCAAGTCCGACGGTTCGATGTCTGGCACCCTCACATCACCTTCGCGATGCTCGCCCACGTGTCTCGCCGTCATCGCTGCAGCCGATGGCCATACCTGACACCGTGTCACGGCCGGCGGAGAGGGGTGAAGGCCCAGGACATGTGCGGCTCGACCGCCCAGTGGAAGAGCCGGCGGACCGGCGAGGTGCAGAGCAGCGTGGCGACGGCCACGCCGAGCAGGATCGACAGCGGCACGCCCAGCGAGAACCGCTCGGCGACCTTGACCACGAATCCGTGCAGCAGGTACGCGTACATGGTGGCCGCGCCCAGCCCGCTGAACCACGTGCGCCGCGCCGGCGTCACCGCGAGGAACGCCGCCACCAGCACCGCCCCGGCCACCAGTAGCCCCAGCCGGACGCCGGTCCCGGTGAGGTCGTCCACGTGCAGCGCCGAGTTGGACAGGCGCCACCTGATCCACTCCGTCGGCACCTGGTCATGCACGAGCAGCGCCGCCGCCAGCCCCAGCCCGAGCACACACGCTCCGGCCAGCCGCATGTACGGCCTGCGCAGCCACGCGAAATGCTCCGGCTTGAGCATCAGCCCCAGCACGTAGAAGGGCAGCAGGCCGAACGTCCGGTTCATGGCCAGTTCGTCGGGCAGCGCGCTCATCCCGGTCAGCAGCGACAGGACGACCGCGATCGCCAGCGGCCACCTGAGCTGCTGCCACACCGGCGTCGACAGCCGCCACAGGAACAGCGAGAGCAGGAACCAGGTCAGGTAGTACGGGTCCAGCAGGCTCAGCTCGAACTTCCCGTACAGGATCAGCCTGGGCAGGGAGTACGCGAACTCGAAGATCAGGTACGGCACCGCCAGCGTCGAGATGAGCTTGCGCGCCTTCCCCGCCGAGAACGTGAACCGGCGCGACAGGTAGCCGCTCAGCACGATGAACAGCGGCATGTGGAAGACGTAGACGTAGAAGTAGAGCGCGTGCGGGATGGCCGCGTCCCGCTGGTCCTCGATGAGGTGACCGCACACGACCAGCACGATGGCCAGGTATTTGGCGTTGTCGAAGAACGGGTCCCTGGCGGTGATGGGCTGGGTAGTGGCGGGTGCACTCACAGATCACGCACCCTAGACCGCGCCGGTGTAACCGCTGGGAAACGGGGAGTGAGGGGTTACCGAAGGGCCGATGTCCGATCCGGAGCCCGGGCGTGCGATTTGAGTCGTGGCCGGTCTCGCTGGTAGCGTTCGCGGCATGTCGTTGAACAGCCGATTTTGGCGCTATGTGCAGGCTCCGGGTGGGGCCGAGGATCACATGCGCTGATCAACTGTTCATCCGGAGCCAAAAGGCAGAGCGATTCGTCTCTGCCTTTTCGTCATTGAGGCGGTCGGCTCCGGACCCTCGGGCATGGGCCGTATCGCCGTAGAGCGCAGAGAGCAGGCCCCATGACCGTGACCAGGGATCTACGCGTCACCTCGTTCGAAGCCTTGACCGCCCCGGCGGAGCTTCGCCGGGAACTACCGCTGGGAGAGGACAAAGAGGCGTTCGTCGCGGCGAGCCGTCGTGCCGTACGCGACATCCTCGCCGGCGACGACGACCGGCTGCTCCTCATCATCGGACCGTGCTCCGTGCACGACCCGGAGGCGGCACTCGATTACGCCCGCCGCCTCGCCGAAGCCACGCGCGGCCTGGAGGACGCCCTGTGTGTGGTCATGCGCGTCTACTTCGAGAAGCCGCGAACGACCATCGGGTGGAAGGGGCTGATCAACGACCCGGACATCGACGGCGGCCATGACGTGCAGCGAGGGCTGCACCTGGCCCGCACCGTGCTCCTCGACGTGCTCGGCACGGGGCTGCCCGTCGGCTGCGAGTTCCTGGAGCCCACCAGCCCGCAGTACATCGCCGACGCCGTCACCTGGGGCGCGATCGGCGCGCGTACGCCGGAGAGCCAGGTGCACCGCCAGCTGACCTCCGGCCTGTCCATGCCCGTGGGCTTCAAGAACGCCACGGACGGCGACGTGCAGGTGGCGATCGACGGCGTGCACGCCGCCGCTCACCCGCAGGTCTTCTTCGGCATTGACGATGAGGGGCGGGCCGCGGTGGTGAGCACGAAGGGCAATCCGGACTGCCACATCATTCTTCGCGGCGGTCGTGGCGGTCCCAATTACGACGTGGAATCCGTGAACGACGCCCTCGCCCTGCTGCGCAAGGCACAGCGGCCGGAGCGGTTGATCGTGGACGCCAGCCACGGCAACAGCGGCAAGGACCACGTGCGCCAGGCGGCTGTGGTCCGGGAGGTGGCCGCTCGCATCGCGGAGGGCGAGGAAGGTATCGCCGGGTTGATGGTGGAGAGCTTCCTCGTTCCCGGTCGGCAGGAGCCTGGCCCGCGCGAGGGTCTGACGTACGGACAGAGCATCACCGATGCCTGCGTCGGCTGGGACGAGACGGAGCGCTTGCTCGAGGTCCTGGCGTCGGCCGCGCGCTCCCGCAGGGAAGCGAGGAGCTGAACCACCTCGGCGGTCGCGGCTCGGACAGAGCCGCAACCGCCCTTCAGCGGAGCAGGTCGCGGGCGACGGCGGAGGCCGAGGGCCCGCG
>NZ_JBFAMX010000382.1:0-9842 GCF_040659615.1 Nonomuraea sp. NPDC049784 | reverse complement strand
GGCAGCTGGACGCGGGCGGCGACGTCGAGCACGCGGTCGCCGTTGCGGAAGCTGACGCTGAGCTGGCGGATCTCGGCGGGGTCGCCGGTGCTGGTGCGGAAGTCCCGGTGGAAGCGGCGCAGGTTGCCCGCGGAGGCGCCGCGCCAGCCGTAGATCGACTGGCAGGGGTCGCCCACGGCGGTGACCGGGTGGCCGCCGCCGTACAGGGATCGGAGCAGGACGAGCTGGGCGTGGCTGGTGTCCTGGTACTCGTCGAGCAGGACCACCGAGTAGCGGTCGCGCTCGATCTCGCCGACCTCCTTGTGGTTGGCGGCGATCCTGGCGGCCAGCGACATCTGGTCGCCGTAGTCGATGACCTCCCGGCCGCGTTTGAGCCGCTCGTACGCCTCCACCAGCGGCAGCAACTGCTCCCGCGCGGCCTGGACGCTGAGCGGCTTGCGCTGGGCCACGGTCGTCCTGCCGGGGAGCGCGTCGTGCCTGTCTTGGAGCCACTCCCCCACCCGGCGCACGTCGCCGGACGAGCGCAGGTGCTCCGACAGCTCGCCGGCGAGCTCGAGCAGCGCGGCCGTCACCGACGGCGGGCCCAGCTCGATCCGGTCCATCGGCCCGTCGTACATCGCCACCACGCGCGAGGCGAGCTGCCACGACACGGCCGGCGTGACCAGGCGCATGGTCGGCTCGAGACCTTCGCGCAGCGCGTGGTCGGTGACCAGGCGCGCGGCGTAGGCGTGGTAGGTGGACACGGTCGGCTCGTTGTCGAGCGCACCCGGCTCCACCAGGCCGGCTTCGGCCAGGCCGTTCAGCCGCTCCCTGACTCTGGTGGCCAGCTCGGCGGCGGCCTTGCGGGTGAAGGTCAGGCCCAGGACGCTCTCCGGCTTGACCAGGCCGTTGGCGACCAGCCAGACCACCCGCCCGGCCATGGTCTCGCTCTTGCCCGAGCCCGCGCCGGCCATGACGACCATCGGCTCCAGCGGGGACTCGATGACCGTGGCCTGCTCGCGAGTGGGCGGCAGGATGCCGAGCTTGCCGGCGAGTTCGGCGGGGGTCAGCACACCTGGCCCCCGTTGTCGTTGACCGGGCAGCTGGCCCTGGCCGCGCACGTGCGGCAGCCGTCGTTGACCTTGGCCTGGAAGAACGGGCCCGACATGCCGATCGCCACCGTGTCGACCAGGTCCGTGGCCCAGCCGGGGTCCTTGTCCTCCGACAGCGGGGGCTGCTTCTGCTCCAGTGCCTCGTTCTTCCCCGCCGCCTTGCCGACCTGGACCAGCGCGGCGCCGCCCGGCTCGGTCATGCCGTGCCGCGCGAACGCGCCGAGCAGCGCGGCGAGCTGATAGACGCCGAGCTGGGGATGGCGGTCGAGGTCGCCCGCCTTGGGCTTGGAGCCGCCGGTCTTGAGGTCGATGATCACGGCGCGGTTGTCGGAGTCGCGCTCGACCCGGTCGACGCGGCCCTTGATCTGGACGCCCTCCGACACCATCGCGGTGAACGCCTCCTCCAGAGCCACCAGCTCGCGAGGGTTCTCCTTGTGCCAGCGCAGGAACTTGCCGATCATCTGCTCGGCGACCTGGCGCTGCTTGCGGTTGTACCAGACGCCGCCGAAGTCGAGGTCGTTCCAGATCTGATCGAGGCGGTCGCCCAGGAGGTCCTCGCTGGGCAGGTCGGTGGAGGCCAGGACGGCCAGGGCGTGGATGATGTTGCCCAGGCCCTGGGCGGTGCTGGTGCCCGCGGCGCCGACGGCCGTCTCCAGGAGCCAGCGCAGGCCGCACTTGGTGAAGCTCTCGACCGCCGAGGGGGAGATGCTGACGATGTCGTCGGGCCAGCTCAGGGGGCGGTCGTCGGAGATGGGCGTGAGGGCGTACCAGTCGTTGGGGTGGGCGCCCTGGACGCCCGCGGCAGCGAGACGGGCGAGCTGCTTAGCGGCATTTTGCCGGATTTTTCGTGGCTTAGTGGGATCGGTCACCGCGCTGCGCAGGTCGGCCACCAGCGCGGACATGTTCAGCCAGCGGGCCCGGTCGTCGACCGTGGCCGACTCCACCGCTCCCGGCATCAGCTCCGACAGGAACCTGGACGGCCGCTCGTCGGTGTCCTCGCCGCCCACCGCGGTCACCACGAGCCTGCGCCTGGCCCTGGTGACGGCCACGTAGAACAGCCTGCGCTCCTCGGCCAGCAGCTTGGAGATCAGCGAGGCGGCGTTCGGCTGGGTGCCCTCGACCACCTCGACGAGGTCCTCCACGCCGAGCAGCGACCCGCGCAGGCGCAGGTCGGGCCAGACGCCCTCCTGCACGCCTGCGACGACCACGACGTCCCACTCGAGGCCCTTGGAGCGGTGGGCGGTCAGCACGCGCACGGCGTCGCCGTCGGGGGCCCGGTCGGCCAGCGTGTCGCCGGGGATCTCCTGGGCGGCCAGGTCGTCGATGAACACCTCGGGGCCCGCCTTGGGCATCCGATCCACGAACCTGGCCGCGTGGTCGAACAGGGCCACCACGGCGTCGAGGTCGCGGTCGGCCTGCGCCCCCCTGGGGCCGCCCTGCAGGCTCAGATCGCTCCAGCGCCCGGCCAGCCCGCTGGCGTGCCACACGGTCCACAGGAGGTCTTCGGCGGTGCCCTCCTGCTGTGCGGCCTCCCGGGCCGCGGCGAGCAGCTTGGCCACGCGTTCGGCGGGGAGGGCGACGTGGGGCTCCACGCGGGTCAGCTCGCGTACGTCCTGGACCGCGGCGACCAGCAGCTCCCCCGAGGACCGCGTGCCCTCCGCCTCGTTCTCCGCGATCTTGAGTGCGCGGCGGAGACGGCGTACGCCGATCATGTCCGTGCCGCCGAGCGGCCCTGTCAGCAGCTCCTCGGCCACGCCCTCGTCGAGCTGGGCGGGATCCAGGGCCATCCGCAGCATGGTGAGCAGCGGCCGCACGCCGGGCTCCTGCGCGATCGGCACCTCGTCGCCCGCGATCATCGTCGGCACGCCGGCGTTGACCAGGGCCCGCCGCAGCAGCGGCACCTGGCGCTTGGCCGAGCGCACCAGCACGGCCATCCGGTGCCACGGCACCCCGTCGATCAGGTGCGCGCGGCGCAGCGTGTCGGCAACGATCGCCGCCTCCTGGCTGGTGCTGTCGGCCAGGAGCACCCGCGCATCGCCGGGCTCCGCCTCCGGCAGCGGCGCGAGGTCGCGATGGTCGTGCTCGTGGCCGTACGCGTGGTCGGGCATCGGGGCGACGGGCAGGCGGGCCGCGACCCGCCGGGAGGCCTCGAGCAGGTCGGCCCCGCTCCTGCGGCACACTCGCAGCGCCAGCACCGGCGCCTCGCGGCCGTCGCGGGTCTTGAAGCGCTCGGGGAACTTCATGATGCCCTGCACGTCGGCGCCCCTGAACCCGTAGATCGACTGGTCGGGGTCGCCCACCGCGACCAGGTCGCGGCCGTCGCCCGCGAGCTGGGCCAGCAGCAGCTCCTGCGCCGGGTCGGTGTCCTGGTACTCGTCGACGAACACCACGTCGTGCGCCGCCCGCTCCCGCTCGCGCACCTCCGGCCTGGCGAGCAGCGCGGAGGCGGCCCCGATCAGCTCGGCGTAGTCGTACGTCTCCTCCGGGTCGAGGTCGAACCTGTCCTGGTAGCGCCCGGCGAACCTGCCCGCCGCCGCCCAGTCGCTCCTCCCGTGCAGCCTGCCGAGCGCGATCAGCCGCTCGCCGTCGAGCCCGCGTTCGTTGGCCCTGGACAGGAAGTCGCGCAGCTCCTCGGAGAACCCGCGGGTCTTGAGCGGCTCGCGCAGCGACACCGGCCAGTCGAGCGCGCCGCTCTCCAGCTCGCCGTGGAGCAGCCGGCGGATCTCCAGGAGCTGCTCGGGACCGGTCAGCAGACGCGGCGGGGCCTTGCCCTCGAGCACGGACTCGCGGCGCAGCAGCGTGTACGCGTAGGAGTGGAAGGTGAGCGCCAGAGGGGTGCGGGTGGTGCGGCGCAGGCGGGCGGTGACGCGCTGACGCAGCTCCTCGGCGGCCTTGCGGCTGAAGGTGAGGATGAGCACGCGCTCGGGGTCGAGGCCGCGCCGGTCGATCCTGTCGACCACGCTCTCGACGATCGTGGTGGTCTTGCCGGTGCCCGGACCTGCGAGAACGAGCAGAGGGCCACTCTCGTGGGCGACCACGGCACGCTGGTGCTCGTCGAGCACAGGGGGCACAACTGGGCCACCGCTGCCACGCCGTACCAACCGCCAGGTCTGACCACTCACAGCACTAGATTCCACCAGACCACAGGGGTAGATCGTGCCGACTTGCCCGGTCTCCCCACGCGATCCGCCTACCGTATCGGGGCGAATCGCCGCTTCCCTGCCCGACACGCCGCCCTCCTGTTCGCCATAGGCGTCTCGAGATATGTCTTGACAGCGCCTAGACGCGACATATCGTGTTTCTATGACCAAGGGATACAAAGGTGTGGGCATGGAGGGCGCGATCGCCCGCTGGTACGCCACCAGCACCGGCAAGTCGCCCGGCAGGTTCGACGAGCAGGTCGTCAAGGTGCGCGAGCGCACCGCGCCAGGGAGCGAGATCTTAGAGCTGGCCCCCGGGCCCGGCTACCTGTCGATCGCCCTGGCCAGAACCGGTGACTACGCGGTCACGGGGCTCGACATCAGCGAGACGTTCGTGGAGATCGCCCGCTCGAAGGCGGCCGAGGCCGGGGTCGAGGTCGACTTCAGGCTCGGGAACGCCTCGGCGATGCCGTTCGACGACGAGAGCTTCGACTTCGTCATCTGCTGCGCGGCGTTCAAGAACTTCTCCGATCCCGTCGGGGCCCTCCAGGAGATGCACCGGGTGCTGCGGCCCGGCGGCCGCGCCCTCATCAACGACCTGCGCCGCGATGTGTCGAAGGAGGCCGTGGACGAGGACGTGGACCGGATGGGGCTCAGCGGGCTCTCCAAGACGTTCACGCGGTACATGTTGCGGTCTTTCCTGCCGCGGCGGGCGTACACCAAGAGCGAGTTCGAGCGGCTCGTCTCGGAGACCCGCTTCCGCACCTACGACGTGCGTCTCTCATCGCTGTCGCTGGACGTCGACCTGCGGAAGTGACCGCCGCCGATTCCTCGCACACGGAGCGTTGATCCTTGTAACGTAAGGTCAACATCTCGCCTTGGCGCGGAGGTCGATCGCATGCGGTGGCAGGTCCACTCCGAGAAGTCGCTGTACGCCGACCAGTGGCTGGACATCCGGGTGGCGGATGTGGAGCTGCCCGACGGACGCCGTCTCGATCATCGGCTCGTACGCACCGCGCCCGGCGCCGGGGCGGTCGTCACCGACGACCAGGACCGGGTGCTGCTGATCTGGCGGCACCGCTTCATCACCGACAGCTGGGGCTGGGAGATCCCGCTCGGCCGGGTGGACGAGGGCGAGATGCCCCTGGACGCGGCGGCACGCGAGGTCGAGGAGGAGACCGGCTGGCGCCCCGGCCCGTTGCGGCCGCTGCTGTCGATCCAGCCGACGAACGGCTTCTCCGACCACCTCCACCACATCTACCGCGCCGACTCGGCCACCCACATCGGCCCGCCCTCGGACCCCTGGGAGGCGGAGCGGGTGGAGTGGGTGTCGATCTCGGGCCTGCGCAAGCTCATCGACAGCGGCGAGATCGTCTGCGGCACCACCATGACGTCGCTCCTCTACCTCCTGGTGGAGAACCTCCCTCACACCGGCCTCCGCCGCGCCGAGGACCTCCCCTTCGAGACGGGCTACGACCCGGACCGCCGCTTCCTCCTACCGGACCTCCCCGACCTCTTCTGATGCCACACGAACGGTGCGCGCCCTGGGTGCGGATCAGGCGCGCACGGAGAGTGGCACGCCGTTGACCACGGAGCCGGCCAACAAGACGCTCGTCACGGCGACCAGCCCGTGAGCCTTCACGACCGGCCATGACAGACGGCCACCGACGTCGGTGCGTGCGGCCCACCGTGCGAAGCCGTAACGGATGATCAGAAGAACAGGTGATCGACCACGCGAGCTGTCGCCTTGCCGTCGTCGCGGGGGGCGAAGGTGGCGCGGAAGGACTCGTATCGGTCGGAGTGGGCGGCGGCGACGGAGTCGATGGACCGCAGGGCGTCGATCACCTCGGCCGACGTCGACAGCACCGGCCCCGGCGCCTGCTCGGCCAGGTCCAGGTAAAGCCCCCGCTTCGTCGAGTACTTCGCCAGGTCGTACCCGTAGAACACGATCGGCCGTCCCGTGCACACGAAGTCGAACATCACCGACGAGTAGTCCGTCACCAGCACATCCGCCACCAGCAACAAGTCCGCGATGTCGGGATAAGTGGTGACGTCGTGGGCGATGTCGGGAACGGCGGGCATCGCCTGCATCGGATGCGCCCGCACCAGGATCTCGTGATCGGCCCCCAGCGCCTCGCGCGCCTTGGCCAGGTCCAGCTTGACCATGGCGTTCTTGCGGTCGTAATCCCGCCACGTAGGCGCGTACAGGATCACCCGCTTGCCCTCGACGAGCCCCAGCCGCTCCCGCACGGCGGCCGCCAGCGCCTCCCGGTCGGGAGAGTGGAGCACGTCGTTACGCGGCAGCCCGCTCTCCAGGATCTCGCCCTTGTAGCCGAAGGCCTTGCGCAGCACCGGCGTCGCCCACGGCGACTGCGAGAGCAGCAGGTCCCAGCCACGCACCTCCGCCGCCTGCCGGTGCCAGATCGGCGGCTTCGGGTCGCGGGCCATGTGGGACTGGTCGTTGCCGATGTGCTTGGCCGGGGTGCCGTGCCACGTCTGCACCACCACCTGGTCCTCGCGGGCACGGAACCAGGCCGGCAGGAACGAGTTGGTCACGATGTGGCGGGACCTGGCGAGCGCGGCGTGGTGCTCGCGGCTGCCCGCCCGGATGACGGTCGCGCCGCCGGGCGGCACGAAGGCGCCGTCCTTGACGATCCAGATGTGCTCGCGGTCGTCGCCCCGCCGCAGCCGCTCCTCGTAGATCGCGCGGACGCTGTCGGCGTAGAGCCGCCCGTCGTTGACGACGTAGACGGTCGCGTCCGTCAGCGGCTCCGTGCGCTGGGCCGGGTAGAAGACGCGGCGCAGCACGTGGGTGCCCGCCACGCCGCGCTCGTCCGCGGGCCTGGCCTCCTCGACCGTCACGACCGGCACGTCGAAGCGGGTGGAGATCATCCGGTATGTGCGCCCGTCGAACGTGCGCGGATCCTCGTCAAGCCCCAGCAGGGCCGCGTGGTCCATGCGCAACGGCACGATCTCGCCCGACGGGTGGCGGATCGACATGTTCCAGGTGCCGGAGGCCAGCGGCACGGACTCGCCGAAACGGTCCATGGCCGACGGCTCGACGCGTACGGAGAACTCCTCGCCGGAGCGCTCCATAGGCAGCCAATAGGACAGCCCGGACCGGTGCCGCAGCGTCAGCGTGCGGGGCCCGGGAGCGTCGGGATAGCGGCCGCGCAGGACGAGCGAGGAGCCCTCCCAGACCGCGGAGCTGATCACCGGGCGGATGCGGTGAGCCGAGACGATCACGCGGTCGCGGCGGTCACCGAGCACGGTGATCTCGCGGTCGCCCACCGCCGTGCGGGTCTCCACCAGGTCGGCGAGCATGACGGACGCCGCCGGGTCGCCCTTGGGCTCGACCCAGAGCCGCCGCCCGTCCTTCTCCTGCAGCAGCGCGGGCACGGCGAGGCCCACCACAACCTGCGTGCCGTCGCCCGCCGGGGTGAATTCGGCGGCGATGCGGTGGCCGCCGAGCCGGGCGTGGCCCTTGGTCACCGTGCGCCCGGGCAGGAAGATCTTCAGCTCCAGGCGCTCGCCCTCGACTGACGCGCCCGTCAGCTCGGCCCGGTTGGGCTGGAGCACGATCTGCAGCGCCCGGTCGGACGTCCACACCGGCCTGATCCACCAGCCCGGCTTCAGCCGGCGCCCGGCGGGACGCTCCGGCCGGCCGACGGAGGAGCCGCGCAGCAGGCCCGTGGCCCGCGCGCCCCGGCTCCAGAACACGATCTCGGCCCGCCACGTCGTGGTGTCGGGCACGGACGGCCGGTGACGCATCCGCCGGCGCACGGCGGACACCACGCCGCGCACGGCACCACGCCAGCGCAGCGGCCACGGGCTCAACTCGGCGCTGAACCCGGACCAGTCGTAGTTGCAGCCGGGCTCGCGCGCGCCATGCGTGGCCTCGGGCGCGAGCACGCGGCGCGTGCGCATGCGGATGGGCGGCAGCCAGCGTGGCCCACGCAGCACCACGGTCGCCCAGTTGAACCTGCGGCTACGGACGGAGAGCCCCGCCAAGTACGCGAAACCGGTCACGCGCAGCTTGCCGTCGACCCAGACGATGTCGTCGATGTGGGTCACCGGCACCAGGTCGGCGCGCCGCAAGTGGTAGAGGTCGGGCGACAGCTCGTCGCGGAAAGGCAGGTCGGCGTACCAGCGCAGGCCCTTGCGGATGCGCTTGGACGGCTCGGCCGCCGCGGTCACGACCTTGACGAGCGTCTCGCCCTCGACGAGCTCCTCGTCGGGCCGGTGCTCGATCAGGTGGACGATGACACGCCGCGAGACCGGCAGGTCGCGCTTGACGCGTGCGTCGACGGCCGCCAGGTAGGGCCGCACGAGGTCGAGCATCTCTCGCCGCCGCGCGGCACCGCGCTTGACCGCCAGGTCCATGCGCGTCCCGAGCGGGCCGCTCAGCACCTCGGTGTCGAACGCGGCATCGAGACCGCCGGGACCGACCGCTCGCATGACCGCTTCGAGAGGCTCTCCACGATCGCAGAGATCCTGGACAGCCTTCAGGCGGTCGGCGAGCGAGTCGCCGCCCTGGCTCTGGGCTGTGACGCCGGTGGCCATAGGGAGGCACCGCCTTTCGGGCCGCCATCAGTGTTCTGCCTATGGTAATCGGAGTCACATGTCACGGAATCGCACGTTCGGCGAAACAGCAGGTCACGCCCCTTACTGAAAATCCGCTGAACGCCCGTCCCACCGCCCCCTGCGCATGTCCACCCGCTCGCCCCGCAAGGGGGTGCCCTCCTCGCGCCAGTGGGCCAGGCAGCGTTGCAGGTGGTCAGGGGCCGCGCCGCTGCCGTCGGCGTGCACGACGCGCCACCACGGCACACCGCCGCCCCATGTGGACATCACCTTGCCGACCTGCCGGGGGCCGCCCTCGCCGAGGTATTCGGCGATGTCGCCGTACGCCATGACCTTGCCGGGCGGGATGCGCTCGACGAGGTCGAGCACCCGCTCGGCGAAGGGGTTCAGGGGCTCCATGCCGCGGGTCCCGCGTCGATGATCTCGTCGAACTTGCCTATCTCCATCGCGCTGCCGCCCGTCAGGACCTCGATGACGCCGTCGCGCAGCGCGTAGACCTCGCCGTCCTCGCCCAGCAGCCGGGCGCCGAGCGCGACCGACAGCCTGAGGAGCTGTGCGACGTGCCAGTCGGAGCCGGGCTCCCCGATCAGCTGGCCCTGCCAGCGCGCCACCGCGTGCGTGCCGCCCCTGTGTGCGGCCACGATCTCGTCAGATCCGCGCAGCTCGAAACCGGCCGGTGCGATGGCCTTCGCGAGCTCCGCGAAGGCGAGTGGCGACTCGCGCACCACCCGCAGCTCGTATCCCATGACGCGGGACCATAGCGGAACTTTACTGTTCGCGCGGATCGTAAAGGTTCACTCCTTGCGCTGATTGAGCACGATGATCGCGCCGCAGAACATAACAAGCGCGACCAGCACCCCTCCCCCGTACAACCACAGCCGGAGCGGGTCGGGCCCCGGCCGTGTCGGCACGGGCGAGTCCTCGCCCTGCCCGAAGTGCTCCTTGCCTGCCGCGACACTGGGTTGCTCGCCGGTCAGCCGCTCGGCGGCGTTGAGCGCGGCGGCCGCGTCGACCACCCCGTACCCGGTCT
>NZ_JBFAMX010000381.1:0-9864 GCF_040659615.1 Nonomuraea sp. NPDC049784 | reverse complement strand
ATGAGAGAAGGTTGGTGTACCGTTCCCGAGCGGACAGCGGGCCCGAGCGGACAGCGGGCCCGAGCGGACAGCGGGCCCGAGCGGACAGCGGACCCACACGCAAAGGAAGCCGAGCAGGCAGCGGGCGCGACCCACCAGCGAGGGCGAGTGGAGGGCGAGCGCGATCCGGCAGCGAGGGCGATCGGAGAGCGGGCAGGATCCGGCAGCAGGCCCGCGTGGGCGGCGGAGCATCGGCAGGTCAGCGACCTCAAGGGCGGGTGGCTGCTTGGAAGTACTCGCCGTCCCCGATCAAGAACCCCGTCCGATCAGGCCGCACAGCGCCCGCCTGCCGCCGCAACCCAGGCCCCGGACATTGGAAGAGGTCGCCGATATGTGCTCGGGGGTACACACATCGACGACCTCTACCGGAGAATCGCCCCCCCTTACACCAGTGTTACAGGGTTTCTCCGATAATTTTCTGCCACCGCAAAGTTGGGGCTCCAGCCGCCATCGATGACGGTCGGTTACCTGCCGAATACGGCAACATGGGGCAACGCCTCACACGAACCCCCAGGGATGGACTAGTGGCCACCTCAGATCCGGTCTACCTGCGTGTCGTCGAAGACATTCGACGGCAGATCACCGACGGCACCCTTCCCCCAGGCGCGCCGATCCCATCGCGGGCGCAGCTGACCCGTAAGTATCAGGTCGGCGAGACCGCAGCCCGGCACGCGCTACGCGTGCTCGCGGGCGAAGGCCTCATCATCGGCCGCGTGGGCTCGGGTCATTATGTAAGGGAACGCCCTGACCTGACATCGCTCTACCGATGGCGCTTTCTTGATCACCCCGCCCCGTTCGCCGCCGACCTGCAGTCTCAGGGCAGGCGCGTGACGTGGGACTGGCATAGCGAGCCGACCGAAGCAGGACCCGACATCGCCAGGCGTCTGCGCCTCAGCGAGTCGACCACGCTGACCAAGACCCACTACATCTTTCGTGGAGAGGGCAGACCGCTGCAGCTGGTCACCTCGTACGAGCCACTGGAGTTCGCCCCCCATTCGGAGGAGGAGCGGCGGAGCCTGGTCGCGAGGATGTTCGCGCATGGTGTGAAGGTCACCGAGGTGGTCGAGAGCGTGCACACCCGCGTTCCCCGCCCGGCGGAGAGCGACGCGCTCGATCTGGCGGCCGGCATCCACGTGCTGCACGTCGAGCGCACCCACTGGGCAGGCGACCGCCCCGTGGAGACCAGCGACATCGTCATCCCAGGCGACCGTTTCAGAGTCACCTACAGCATGCCCGTATAACTCCAAGCCCCCACGACTCCGGGCGAACCCCTATCGCCCGGAGCCGGACACCCCTAATCGGCGACGACCGCGATGAGCTTCGCCGCCGCGATCGACCGGGCGTACCTTGCCTTGGTCGACTCGCGTCCACCGGGTTCACGCTGGAGCCGTGGACACGGACGAGCACCTCCCCCCGGCTTCGGCTGCGGCTGGGGAACGGTGCGTACGCTCAGCTGACCGGGATCGCCGTAGCGGTCGCATTCGACGGCGCGCATCATCGGGCCGGTCCCTCAGCCATCGAGACGACGAACTTCCCGCGGTGCCGCATGCCCGCGAAATCCTGAAAAGCCCGGACAGCGTCGTCGAAACCGTACCGGCGGCTGATCGGATCGGGCAGCGTGCCGTCGAGCAGGCGGGCGGCGATCGTCGGGAGAGTGTCGTTCCGGACCTTGAGCGTGCCCATCACGACGGTCACGGTGAGATCGTCCCGGCCGAACGCGGACGGTTGGGGCGAGCCGGGCGTGGTGCTGAGCAGGCGTCCTCCCGGCCGGAGCGCCTTGGCCGCCTCAATCAGCGGCTCGCCCTTGAGCGCCAGGTTGATGATCGCGTCGACGCCGCCGGGATGGCGACGCAGCGTCTCCTCAGCGATGTCGGTCTCGAGGTAGTCGATCAGGCTGCCCGCTCCGAGCTTGCGGACATAATTCTCATCCTCCCCTGTGGTCGTGGCGATGATCTCGACGCGTCCGGCCAGCAGCGGCACCACGACGCTGCCGATTCCCCCGCCGGCGCCGATCACCAGCACCTTCTCGCCCGGCTCGAACCCGCCTGCCTCGACCACCGCGAGCCCGGTCATGCCTGTGCTGGGCAGCGCCGCCGCCACCTCCGGGCTCACTCCGTCCGGCCGGCGAGCCAGGTACGCGCCCGCCTGGAAGACCGCGTACTCGGCCATCGCCCCCGACGTGACCGCGGAGATCCCGACGCCCTGCGCGAACGACGGCGGAGCACCGAACCCGAAGACCTCCTCGCCTACCGAGAACCCGTCCACGCCGGGGCCGAGTTTCGTCACCGTTCCGGCGAAGTCGGTGCCCGGTATGTACGGGAAGTCCAGCGGCACCATCTCGCGGATGGTGCCGTCGGTCATCAGCAGATCGGCGGGGTTGATCGAGGCGGCGCGCACCCGTACCTGGAGCCAGCCTGGGCCGGGCTCGGGGACGGGGCGGTCTTCGATGGTGAAGAGGTCCGGCGGTCCGTATTGCCTGGCCACGAGTGCTTTCATGGTCATCCTCCATGCGCGACAATGTGTCTCAATCAAGGCATGCTGTCCGGGAAGCCATGCTGCCGGTGTCGCGGATGGGGTGGCCAGTCGCAATTCCGGGGAGATGTACCGGCCTGGACAAGGAGCGGAATTTGTCTCAGCCAACCGACAACGTCCGGGTACGCCGTACGCGGAAACTGCTGCGAGACGCGCTGGTCGAGCTCATCGAGGAACGCGGGTTCGAACGCCTCACCGTAGGCCAGATCACCGAACGGGCCATGGTGAGCCGAGCCGCCTTCTATCGCAATTACCGCGACAAGTACCACCTCGTGGAGCAGATCTTCGACGAGGCGATGGAGGCGCTGCTGGGCACCATGGCCGACGAAGACGAACGGCCTCCCATCGAACGTTGGGTCGCGTTCTTTGAACATGTCGCCGGATATCGGCGTTTGTACGGCGCGTTGCTCGGCAAGAAGGGCAGCCCGTGGTTCGCGGCGAAGATGCAGTCCTCGCTCTCGAACAATGTCGCCCAGCATCTCGACTCGATCCCGACGTCGGGTGGCTTGGTGCCGACACTGCTGGGCGGCATGTTCGTGCAGGCGATCACGTGGTGGCTGGAGAACGAGCGTCCGCTTTCACCGTACGAGATCGCCACGGAGACGGCACGACTCGCCTCCGCCGTGATCACCGAGGCCAACCGCCCACCAAGTTGACACTCACGGCATTCCACACGCACGACAACGAACCGAAGACCCCAAACGCCCAGGTCAGAGATTGTCGGTGCGCGTTGATACAACGGGTGCGGAGGTTGCCGATGCGAGTCAAAGACCTGCCCAAGAGCGACCGGCCGCGCGAACGGCTCATGTCCAGCGGCGCCGCCGCGCTGGCAGACCGTGAGCTGCTGGCCGTGCTGCTGGGCTCAGGGTTCCGCGGATCGAGTGCCCTGGATCTGGCCAGCCAGGTGATCAAGCATTGCGGGGATCTCGATGGCCTCCGCCGTTCGGACCCGCATCGGTTACTTGCCGTGCCCGGAGTGGGGCCCGCCAAGGCCGCCAGGGTTGCCGCGGCCTTTCATCTCGTACGCCGTGCGGACGCATGGCCGGAGCGCGAACGGATCACCAGCACGTCCGACCTCGCCAACCACTGTGCGCCGCTGCTCCGCTGCCGCAGGCAGGAGCGGCTCGTCATGGTGGTGTGCGACACCCGCGGCAGGGTGCTGAAGCATTCGATCCTGACCGAAGGCGCGTCCGACCACACGCCCGTGCCGATCCGAGAGGTGATCGCGGAAGTGCTCACCTCGGGCGGCGCGATGTTCGGCCTGGCCCACAACCATCCGGGCGGCTCCCTCGAACCGAGCGCGGCCGACCTGGAGGCCACGGCCCAGCTCGTCCAGGCCGCCGAGACAGTCGGCCTGCGCCTGCTCGACCACCTGATCATCACGGACGCTGCTTGGCGGCGAATCCCTACATAATCGATTCCACTAGGGAGCATGAGCCCACCGCATACCAAAGGGAATCATCCCGTGTATAGCGCCGAACAGCAGTTTTCCAAGTGACGCCCATGAGAATCTAATAACCGCGGGTAGGCCGTTACGGACGTCAGCCGGCCATGACTCGCTGTGGCATGGTCCCACGCCTCCGGAGGGCACGAGACCATGCCCGTCGTACGCACCGATCCCAGGCGAAGCCCATCGCCCCTTGCCGGGCCATGGGCAGGCGCGTCGCCCGAGGTCACACAGGTGCGCCCCCGATGGCACGTTTGTGTGCCATCACCTGGGGTGTCCGGTTCGCGATTCGGCGGCCAAAGCGCGAACCGGGCACCCGTCCACTCTCATCCTCCGCACGCTGTCCCGTTCAACAATCTGGCCCAGGTAACCAGCGCTCTGGCGTAAACGGTCCGGAGACTTTCCTCGACCACCACTTCTTCGCCAATACGGCGGGTCCTGCGAATGAAGTATTCACCGGCACTCTCGCACAGCTCATAGAACGTTGGCGAACAAGCGCACGTGTAATCCTTGACCCTCACGCGTTCGGCGTACCGCCGCGCGGGATCCCACCTCATGGCCAGATGGCCCGGGAGTGGGTCCGGCACGTGGGCTGCGAGGTGGCAGCAGGGCAGCTCAAGAGGTTTGGCCATGGCCTGACGATACGTCTAGTCGTCTCCTTCTGTCTAGCTATAAAGAGCGCTCTGCCTGAGCAGACAGAACGATATGGGAGGTCTTGCACCTGTTGGTCTAAGTTGCATGCGTGCTCGACTACGACGGAGACACCCACATCTACCTCCAGATCGCGGAGATCCTTCGGCAGCGGGTCTCCGGGCTCGCGTCCGGACACCCTGTGCCGAGTGAGGCGGACATTCAGCAGGAGTTCGGAGTCGCCAGGACGACCGCCAGGCGGGCGGTTCACGTGCTTCGCGAGGAAGGGCTCATCTACACCGTTCAGGGCGAAGGGACCTTTGTCGGCGGACCTGACGAAGCCCCTCGTAAGCAGCGAAAAGTCCCTCTGTACCAGCAGATCGCGACGGACATCGCCGAGCAGATCCAGACGGGACAGCTCTCCCCGCGACGGCCTATACCGGGCGAGTCGGCACTGGTGGAGCAGTACAGCGTGGCCCGGGAGACGGTACGGCGGGCCATGGCGCTCCTACGGGAGCAAGGATGGATCTATACCGTCGCGCAGCGGGGCAGTTACGTGTCGCCGAAGGAGTCGTGGCCCCAGGTCTGACTCTGCTCGACTGCTTGTATCCAGACGTCTACGCTATGAGCATGCTCGACCGTGACGGGCCCGTCCCGATCTATGTGCAGATCGCCGATGCAATCCAGGAACAGATCACCAGTGGGCGATTGCGCGCCGGCGAGGCCGTGCCGAGCGAGGCGGCTCTGGAAGCGGCGTTCGGCATCGCGAGATCGACCGCACGCAATGTGGTTCGAGAGCTACGCGAGCGCCGGCTGGTCCACACCGTTCAGAGCGAAGGCACATACGTCGGGCCCACGGGTGTCCCGAGAATAAGGCAGACGAAGGCCCTTTACCTGGAAATCGCCGGTGATATCGCCGCGAGAATCAGGCGTGGCCAGTTCCAGCCGAACCGCGCGATATCGAGTGAGAAGGCTTTGATGCTGCGGCACGGGGTCGCGAAGGTCACGGTCCGAAAGGCCGTTGCGCATCTCCGGGAGCAGGGCTGGGTGTTCACGGTCCCCTATAGGGGAACATATGTGAATGAGCCCGAAAAGTGGCCCACGAATAGGGGCGCTTAGCGGCTCTTCATTTGGCCGCCGGCTTGTATATCCTTGAAGAGTGCTGGATCGCTCGAGTGGCACCTACCTCTACGTTCAGATCAGCGAAGTCCTCAAGACGCGCATAATCGAGGGGCTCTGCCCAGGAGATGTCCTGATCAGCGAGGCAGGGATCCAGCGGGAGTTCCGCGTTGCGCGCACGACCGCGCGCAGGGCGATTCGCGTGCTGCGGGATCAGGGGCTGGTCCATACGCGCCAAGGCGGGGGCACGTTCGTGAGTGCTCCCGGCGAGGCAGAGCCTCAGCAGGTTCCGCTGTACCGGCAGATCGCCGAGCGGATCCGGAAACACATCGAGGCGGGTGAGCTGGGCGCGCACCGTCCCCTTCCGAGTGAGGTCACGCTGGTGCGCCAGTACGGCGCCGCACGTGAGACTGTACGGCGGGCCATAGCGCTGCTCCGTGAGCAGGGGTGGGTCTTCACCGTTCCACATCGCGGCAGCTACGTCTCACCCGAGGAGCGGCGGCCCTCTTCGCCCCCTCCCTGACCGGCGACCCGGCCTTCCTGACCGGCCACCCGAGCTCCCTGACCGGCCACCCGGACTTCCCCACCGACCACCCGGGCTTCCTAACCGACCACCCGAGCTACTGACCGACCACGCGGAACCACAGGCAGACCACCGTCGTCGAGTCGTCCACTTCGGAGCCCTGGCCGGCCCAGTAGCGGCGGTGGGTTTCGCGCCAGTGCTCCGTCGAGCGGAAACCCTCGCCTTCCGCCTGAGCGAATTCCCAGGCGACCTCCGCGAACGGCGTCAGCTCAACCTTTGTTATTTCTATTTCCGCCACCTTGGCGCCCGCATTGTCCACGACGGCCAAGACCTCGCCGACGTGCTCCACCTCTTCATCCTCAGCGTGGTAGTCGAGCGGCAGAAGGCCGGCCGTGGCCGTTTTCGAGCCCGACAGGACCAGCCCGGTCAGCCAGGTGCGGAGTTCGCCGGGCGTGCCGAACTCCATGACTCTCATTCCGCCCATGCGAGGCCACATGGTCACATGTTAGAAGACCGGGATGATGTCCTCCGGGTCGATGAAGTCCACCTGCACGCCTTCCAGGTCCAGCTCCGGAATGGCGGGGAAGGCGATGCCCCAGCGCTCCACGATCGCGCGGATCCTGGCCATGGCCACACGCCAGTTTTCCGCCTGTTCCTCGTAGGACAGGACGCCGAGACCCGCCTGCCTGGCGTGGTCCATGAGGACACGGTGGTTGGGCAGGAAGTACGGCGGTAGCTCCCAGAAGCCCTCCGGCGGCTCCCAGAGGATCATGCTGAGGAAGACGAAACCGGCTCTGAGCTGGCGGGTGATGAGGACACGGGTCTCGTCGGTGAGCCCCGGCCATTCGTTCTCCAGGATCGTCATGCAGATCTGGAGATGGCGGGACTCGTCGCGCCCTATTCGCTGGAACATCTCGCCGAAGACGGGATGCCGGGTGCCGGAGGCCATGCCCCTGAAGAGCGTCGAGGCGGCCATTTCCCCCATCATGAAGCTGGTGAAGAGGACCGGCAGCGAATACTTGCCGACAGCCGAGGTGTAGCCGTTCCAGTAGCGGCCGCCGTTGTGGTAGAGCCAGCCGATGTTGTTGTGGGCGGCCGATTCCAGGTCGTCGGACGGGGTCCAGTTGAGCGGACCGCCGGGCCAGAGTTTGGCGATGGTGCGCTGGCAGCACTCCTCGTGGTTCATCTCGTCACGGGTGATCGAGAAGAAGCACTTCCTGACCGGGTCCTCTTCGTGCTTTTCGAAGGCCTGGATGGTGGCGCGGGCGAACACGGCCGGTCCTGACGCGTCGAAGTTCGCCAGGACCGCGAACCAGTACATGATGCCCAGGCGCTGCTCCCGCGTGAAGTCGTCCGGATCCAGGCCGTCCCAGGGCAGGTCGGCCGGGTTCCAGACCACGCGCTTGGACTTTTCGTAGATGGCGGCGAGTTTCTCGGTCTCGACCCGCCATTCCATGGGATAGATGTTGGGCTGCGGGATCTCCGGCGCAGGCCAGAAGCCGCCCTCTGGGATCGTGAGGTCCGCCATGTTGTGACACCTCCTCCCCCATCCTGCTGGGCGGCGTCACGGCTTTCAAGTACGGGCGCGCTGAGTGATGGCCACGCAAACGAGCACGGCCAGGGCCGCGACCACCGTTTCCGGCCCGAATCGCTCGCCCATCAGGACCCAGGCCCACAGGAGAGTGAGGAGGGGCTGGGTGAGCTGGGTCTGGCCCGCCCGGGCGATGCCGCCCTTTGCCAGGCCCGCGTACCAGGGGAAGAAGCCGAGGAACATCGAGACCAGCGACACGTACGCGAATCCCGCTATGGCCTGTGGGGTGGGATTTATGGGGGTGGCGAGGGCTATTGCCGTGGCCGTCGGGACGGTGAGGGGAAGGGAGAGGACGAGGACGCGAGAGATCACCTGCCAGCCCGGGGTTTCCCTGGACAGGCGGCCGCCTTCCGTGTAGCCGATCGCCGCCGATATCAGCGCGCCGACCAGAAGGAGATCGGGCCAGGCGGCCTTCCCCTGATGCTGGGTGAGAGTGAAGGCCGTTATGGCGATCGCGCCTGCCGCGCAGGCCACCCAGAAGAGGGGGCGGGGGCGCTCGGCCGCCCTGAGGACGGCGCAGGCGGCGGTGGCGGCGGGAAGGAGCGCTATCACCACCGCGGCGTGTGATGTGCTGGCGCCGAGGGCGAGGGCCAGGCCGCTGAAGACGGGGAAGCCGAAGACCACGCCCAGGGAGATCAGGGCGTAAGACGGCCAGTCCTGCCTTTTGGGGATCAGCTGGTTTTTGGTGGCTTTCAGGCAGACCAGGGCCACTACTCCGGCTACGGCCGCTCGGCCTATCGCGGCCAGCCACGGGTTGACGCCTTGCATGGCGTAGACGGTGGCCGGAAATGAGCCGGAGAACGCCAGGACACCCAGGAAAGCCAGGGCAGTGCCCTGGCGCTCGCGCCCGCCCGCGCGAGGGAGTGCTACTCCATCCGTGAGAGTAGCGCTATTCTGACTCTTCATGAACAACGATAGCAGTATCGCCCATATAGCCGCGATGCTGCGCGAAGAGGCCGCGCGGCTCGGCTCTGGGGCGCGGCTGCCGTCCAGCCGGGAGATCATGCGGCGGCACAACGTCAGCCCCGTCACCGTGTCCCGGGCCATCGGGCAGCTGGCCGCCGAGGGCAGGGTGGTCGCGAAGCCCGGTAGTGGGGTGTTCGTGACGCCGCAGGTCACCGGGGGAAGGGACGCCGCCGACCTCTCCTGGCAGACCGTGGCGCTCGGGGACCGGGTCGTGGACGGAGACTCCGTGGCGACGCTGCTCGCGGGGGCCGCCGAAGGGGTGGTACCCCTGACCGGCGGATATCTGCGGGCGGGATTGCGGCCGGACAAGCAGTTGGCGGCCGCTGCGGCCCGCGCCGTACGGAGGCCGGACGCATGGGCCATGCCGCCCCTGGCGGGCCTGCTCGAGCTGCGGAGGTGGTTCGCGAGGCAGGCAGGGGGTGACGTGACCGCGGCCGACGCGTTGATCGTGAGCGGCGGGCAGGCGGCGCTCACGCATGCCTTCAGGGCTCTGGCGGCCCCGGGCACTCCGGTGCTGGTCGAGACGCCCACCTATCCGGGCGCGCTCGCGGCGGCCAAGGCGGCCGGGCTGCGGGCCACGGCCGTCCCCATGGACAGGGAGGGCGTACGTCCCGAGCTGCTGGCCGAGGCGTTCGCCGTCACAGGGGCACGGGTCTTCTTCTGCCAGCCCACCCTGCACAACCCGACGGGAGCCACCCTGACGGTGGAGCGCAGGGAGCAGGTGCTGCAGGTCGCCAGGGCGGCGGGGGCGTTCGTGATCGAGGATGACTTCGCCCGATTTCTCACCGAGCAGGCGCCCCCTTCCCTGTCGTCCATGGACCAGCACGGCACCGTCGTCCACGTGAAGTCGCTGACGAAGATCCTGTCGCCGAGCATGCGGGTGGCGGCCGTCATCGCCAGAGGGCCCGCCGCCCACCGGCTGCGGGCGAGCCAGCTCGTGGAGTCGTTCTTCGTGGCGCGGCCGCTGCAGGAGACGGCGCTGGAGTTCGTGGGGTCGCCGGCCTGGCAGCGGCATCT